>CAMNHS010000006.1 GCA_946539635.1 uncultured Prevotellaceae bacterium | reverse complement strand
CATTCTTCGGACCATATAGTACGCAGTTGAGGTCGCGCTGGTCGAGGGTGATGTCACCGTTGGCAATATCGATGAGCAGACGTTCGTTGGTGCCGCTCATATGACTCTCGCGAAGACGGTCGAGGGACTGTGTAGTGATGGTGAGACCATTCTGCTCCAGCCAAGCCTTGAGGATTTCCTCTCCGGCACGGGCCTGCTCACGTTCCTGTTTTCGCAAGAGCGACTGTATCTTGTTGCGTGCCTTGGCGGTAGTGACATAGTTGAGCCAGTCACGATGCACATGCTGTGAAGGAGATGTGATGATTTCTACCTGGTCGCCACCCTTCAGTTGCTGTGACAGGGGCACGAGGCGATGGTTCACCTTTGCACCGATGCAATGGGTGCCGAGGAAGGTGTGTATCTGGAAGGCAAAATCGAGTGCTGTACAGTTTGCGGGCATCGTGATGATGTCGCCCTTCGGCGTGAAGACGAATATCTCGGAGGCAAAAAGATTGAGCTTTATGGCATCGAGGAAATCCATCGCATCCGGCTGTGGGTCGTCAAGTATCTCCTTTATGGTCTGCAGCCAGCCGTTGAGTTCGTCCTCGGTAACCTTCTCGGTATTCATCGGGTCGGCATCATCCTTATACTTCCAATGGGCAGCAAAGCCCTGCTCGGCGATGTCGTCCATGTGGGTAGAACGTATCTGCACCTCAATCCATTGTCCCTGCTTACTCATGAGGGTCACATGCAGGGCGCGGTAGCCGTTGGCCTTAGGGTGGGAGAGCCAGTCGCGAAGACGTCCCGGATGGGACTTATACATGCGGCTAAGGGCTACATAGATGCGGAAACATTCATCGACTTCGTCCTCACGAGACTTTGGTTCATAAACAATGCGGACAGCAAGAATGTCATATATCTCGTCGAAAGAGACATTCTTCTTCTGCATCTTATTCCAAATAGAGTAGGGACTCTTTACGCGAGCCTTGATGGTGTATTTGATACCCATCTTGTCGAGAGCCTCCCGGATGGGAGCGGTGAAGGCTTCGAACAACGTCTCACGCTGCGCATTGGTATGCTGCAAATTCTTCTCTATCTTGGCATATTCCTTCGGATATTCATAACGGAAGGCGAGGTCTTCGAGTTCGGACTTTATGGCATTTAATCCGAGACGATTAGCGAGAGGGGCATAGAGATAAAGTGTCTCACCCGCTATCTTGCTGCGCTTCTCTTCTTCCTCACGTTCTATGTGACGCATATTGTCGAGGCGGTCACATATCTTGATGAGGATGACGCGGATGTCCTCACTCATGGTGAGGAGGAGTTTTTTGAGATTCTCTGCCTGTGCCTCTGCCTGTGCACCAAAGATGCCGCCGGAAATCTTTGTCAGTCCGTCAACAATCTGTGCTATCTTCGTGCCAAAGATGTTCTCGATGTCATCAATGGTATAGTCGGTATCCTTGATAGAGTCATGGAGCAGAGCGGCACAGATGCTGGTAGAGCCCAGTCCCATCTCCTGTGATGCTATGATGGCAACAGAGAGGGGGTGTATCATATATGGCTCGCCGCAAGGACGTGTCGCGCCTTCGTGGGCGTGGCAGGCAAAGTTGTATGCCTTCTGTATCAGGTCCACCTTCTTACGGTGGGCTGACTCCATGTAGCCCTTTACTAAAGATTCATATAATTCGTCTGTTGTTTGCATTTCTTGTTTAGTTGACATTTTAACCTTTCACGTTTCACCTTTCACCTCTCATCCTTCATCCTTCATCCATCATCCTTCATCCATCACCTTCTCCTTCTGCGTGTTGTCTTGCGGATAGTTGCTTTGCGTGAATTCCTGCTGACAGCGCTTCTTGAAGACATCTTGGAATAGTTGCGGGAGTACGACCTCGTGGAAGTATAAGACCTCACCTCTACCTGATCGCGCTTCATGAGATTAGAGACATCATAAGCCCAGATGGAGTCTTCGTTGGCAATGAAGAGTTTCACATATTCTGTCGGCATACGGAAGTCTGTCGGTTCTGTATATCCTGTTATGATATCGTGGCGATATTGCGGATTGAAGGCACGGAGTTCCTCGATAGGTATTCCGATAACCTCTGAAATCTGTTTGAAGTGAAGATTCTTTGTTACGACGATAGTATCAGCCTGCTGCGGAAGAGTTGTCTTCATAGGGCAGATGTTATGGTCGCGATAGAATGTCATGATATAGTTTGCCGCAATGAATGCAGGCACATATCCTCGTGTCTCTGCTGGCAGGAATGGATATATCTCCCAATAGTCGCGGGAACCACCTGCTCGGGTGATAGCCTTCTGTATGTTGCCTGGACCGGCATTATACGCAGCGATAACCAGATGCCAGTCGTTGAAAATCTGGTATAGGTCGTAGAGATAATGAGCTGCGGCATAGGATGACTTTGTAGGGTCACGGCGTTCGTCAACAAGACTGTTTACGCGAAGACCATAACGCTGTCCTGTTGCCACCATAAACTGCCACAGACCACCTGCTCCGGCATGGCTGACAGCATTAGGATTGAGGGCTGACTCTATGACAGGCAGGTATCTCAGTTCGAGAGGAAGGCCGTAGGTCTCAAGGGCCTCCTCGAAGATCTCCATATAAAGATTCTGTGCTCCCAACATCAGGCTCACATGACGGCGCAGTTTGTTGGCATAACGGTCAATGTAATTCTGTACTACCTCATTCCAAGGCATCTCGATTACTGTTGGCAAACGACGAAGGCGTTCAATAGTTTCTTCCTTTGTAAAAATAGGGCCATTAGGCATCTGTACGCAGTCGGAATCGACAAAGAGATAGTGCTGGGCATTATAATCCCTCAGCATGTCTTCCATCTCCTGATTCATGCTTTCTGGTATCTCATCTTCGTCAAAAACATAGTCCAAGGCATTCAAGTTACTCCGTCGGGCACGAAGGGAGTCTGAAACTGTAGACAGCATGCTTTGCGGGAAAGCAGAACTGCTTACCAATATTATTAGGAATATGTAGAGAATTTTGTTTAGCATGGTAGACTATTTTCTTCAGATAGGGTAGGGTTTAGAATTTCAGTGAACTCCGTATGCCTATGGCGTTGTTGCTGAGAGGCGAGTTCGGAGAAACTGTCATCTTGTTGTTTATGATGGCCGGCTGCACATGTAGTGAGAGGTCATCAGAGATGTCGAAGGTAGATAGCGAGGCATCGACATAGGCATCAATAACGGAGAGAGCATATACTCCCAACATAACAAAGAAGCTGAGGTCTCGCCAGCGGCGGTAGCGGTCCCTACGTGAACGGAATACTTCTTTGTAGCGCTCTATATTGGTGGAATTAATCTGATTGCCCAGATGTAGGAACTGAGTATAGCTGGCGGTATTAGGATCGTCATCCATGATATCGAGATAAGCCTGTGAATAATCCAAATACATCTGATTATTCCACCTCATAGCATATGCACACCCGATGAAGCCTCCGTAAATGATAGGTAGCTTCCAGTATTTTCTGTTGTATATCTGTCCTGCTCCTGGTAATACGAGGGCGAGCCAAAGAGCCCTCTTTGGGTCAGGCTTCCATGTGGACCAGTCGCGTTTCTGCTTTATCTTGAGTTTCTTCAAAGGCTTTTCTGCATTAAGGGCAGAATCAGCCTGTTGTGCTATTTTGGTTCCGATATTGTCGGATGTGGTGTCGGCAACTTCGGTAGTGGCAGACACAATAGAATCCTTCCCCTCACTCTGTGCAAAGGCAGTGAAAGAAAAAAGTAATGAATAAAGAGTAAAAAGAATGAAAACCTTTCGCATTACTCAATAGCCTTCATGATTTCTTTCAGTTGCTTCTCTGAGGCAAATGGAATAGTGATTTTTCCCTTGCCGCCAGAAGTGCATGAGATAGAAACGTTAGCACCGAGAGCTTTTGAGATAGTATCGCGAATGACGATATATTTTTCAGGCATCTGGGCTTTTCCCTTTATGGTTTTGGCTCCTGACTGCACATCTTCGCCATTTTTCAGGCGGGTAACAAATTCCTCCACCTGACGAACGCTGAAATTGTGCTTCAGAATCTCCTTGAACACCTTAATCTGTGTAGAAGGGGAGTCGAGAGAGAGAAGCGCTCTGGCATGTCCCATATCGATTTCTTTCTTCTGTAATGCCAACTGTATCTGTGCTGGCAAACGCAAGAGACGCAGGTGGTTGGATATTGCTGCACGGCTCTTTCCTACGCGTTCTGAAACCTTATCCTGTGTCATGCCTTCTGTATCAAGCAGATGCTGATATGCTAATGCTATTTCTATGGCATTGAGGTCTTCACGTTGGATGTTCTCTACAAGAGCCAATTCCATCACTGTCTCATCAGAGATTGTACGGATGTAGGCAGGTATTGCCTTCATGCCAATCAGTTGTGAAGCTCTCCAACGGCGTTCTCCAGCAATAATCTGGAAACGTCCTCCTTCCATCTCGCGGAGGGTGATTGGTTGTATGATACCTAACTCTTTTATAGAAGATGCCAACTCCTCAAGTCCCTGCTGGTCGAAATCGCGACGCGGCTGGTCTGGATTTGCATCAATAAGATCTATTGCAACCTCATTGATGGTAGAGGAACCCTGTGGGTGGATGTCGTCGGTAGAAATAAGGGCATCAAGTCCACGGCCCAATGCGTTATATTTTTTTCTTACTGCCATATTATGTTTTTATTTTTGCTTTTCCCTGCTGATTATTTCTTTTGCCAATGCCAAATGATTCTTGGTACCGGCAGCATTGACGTCATAAAGGATTACAGGAAGTCCGTGAGATGGACATTCTGCAAGTTTTACGTTACGTTGTATAACGGTCTTGAATACCAACTCCTGGAAGTGACGCTTTACTTCATCGTATATCTGGTTACACAACTTCAGACGATTGTCGTACATAGTAAGCAAGAAACCTTCTATTTCGAGTTTTGGATTCAAATGTCCCTTAATGAGTTTTATAGTGTTGAGAAGCTTTCCTATTCCTTCGAGTGCAAAGTATTCACATTGCACAGGAATAATGATGGAATCTGCTGCTGTAAGGGCGTTGACAGTGATGAGTCCCAGAGATGGTGAGCAGTCAATAAATATATAGTCATACTCCTGACGCAATGGTTCAAGGGCATTCTTTATGACAAATTCCCTGTTCTCCATCTTTATCATCTCTATCTCGGCACCAGCAAGATTGATGTTACTGGGTATAATGTCGAGTCCTGTTACATCTGTTGTGTAGATAGCTTCTCGGATATCTATTTCTCCAGATATACAATCATATAGTGAACATTCAACAGACTGCATATCGACTCCTAATCCGCTGGAGGCATTGGCCTGCGGGTCGGCATCAATAACCAGTACTTGTTTATCTAATGTAGCTAATGATGCGGCAAGGTTTATGGTAGTAGTGGTCTTACCGACACCACCTTTTTGGTTTGCTAAAGCAATTATCTTACCAAGTCTTTTCTTCATAGCGAATTCTCTTTACATAATTCGCGTGCAAAGATATAAAAAAATATGGTGTGAAATTGTTTTTTATCATTTTATAACATTATTTTTGAGCTTTTATGCATGTAATTTGAATTCTTTTTGTAACTTTGCACCCGATTTTCCCTTGCGCAGCGTATGTGAGCGCACACGGATTATAGTATAAGGCTCCGTAGCTTAGCTGAATAGAGCGCAGGATTCCGGTTCCTGAGGTCATGGGTTTGAATCCCATCGGGGTCACTGGATTTTTGTTAAGGAAAGAAAACAATAAGAAGTTTTAATAGATGAGACAGTTAAAGATTCAGAAGAGTATTACCAATCGTTCAAGTGAGGCGCTTGACAAGTACCTCGTGGAAATTGGCCGTGCACCACTTATTACCATTGATGAGGAAATAGAGTTGGCGCAAATTATCCGTAAGGGTGGTCCTGCAGCTGAGCGTGCCAAGGAGAAACTTGTCACTGCTAATTTGCGCTTTGTCGTTTCTGTGGCAAAGCAATATCAGCATCAGGGGTTGTCACTTACCGACCTTATTGACGAAGGTAATATAGGACTGATAAAGGCTGCTGAGAAATTTGATGAAACACGTGGCTTTAAGTTTATCTCTTATGCCGTGTGGTGGATTCGTCAGAGTATCCTTCAGGCCATTGCAGAGCAGAGCCGTATTGTGCGTCTGCCATTGAATCAGGTTGGCTCACTTAACAAAATAAATCACGAAATCAACAAGTTTGAGCAAGAGAATCAGCGCCATCCAAGTGTTGGAGAACTGTCTGAGGTTACCAATATCGACGAAGAGAAAATAAGCCAGAGCCTTATGGCTGATGGACATCATGTGTCTATTGATGCACCATTCCAAGATGGTGAAGAAAACTGTATGCTGGATGTTATGGCAAGTGGTGATGACACACGTGCTGACAAGGGTGTGGACCATGAGTCGATGGCCCACGAATTGAATGCTGTACTCGGCAGAGTGCTGAAGGATCGTGAGATAATAATTATTCGTGAGTGCTTCGGCATAGGATGCCCAGAAAAAGGCTTGGAAGAGATTGGAGACGAACTGGGTCTTACACGCGAACGTGTGCGCCAAATTCGTGAGAAAGCAATCCTGAAACTTCGTGATTCAGGAAATGCAAAGATACTGATAAAGTACTTAGGATAAGAGAGAAAATTATGAATCATCTTGTGATTATGGCGGGTGGTATAGGCAGCAGATTCTGGCCTATGAGTACCACAGAGAATCCAAAGCAGTTCATTGATGTTCTTGGAGTTGGTCGTTCGCTTATTCAACTTACATATGACCGCTTCAAAGGTATCTGTGCTCCAGAAAATGTTTGGGTGGTAACAGGAGATGTGTATGCCCAGAAGGTGCATGAACAACTTCCAGAGATACCAGAAGGAAACATTCTCTCTGAACCATGTCGCAGGAATACAGCTCCTTGCATTGCCTATGTATCTTACCGCATAAAGGCGAAAGACGAAAATGCCAGTATCTGTGTTACCCCGAGTGACCACATCGTTACTGATATACAAGAGTTTCAGAGGATTATCAAAGCATCATTGCAATTTGCTGCAGAATCGGATGCTATTGTTACTCTTGGCATGAAACCTACACGTCCTGAAACAGGATATGGATATATTCAAGCTAACCTCTCTGCTCAAAGCATGAGTAATAAGGAAATTTTCCGAGTGGAGAGTTTTCGCGAGAAGCCAAATCTGGAAACGGCTCAGGAGTATATCAAGCATAACAACTATTTCTGGAATGCTGGTATTTTTGTGTGGAATGTAAGCACTGTTGTCAATGCTTTCAGGATGTATCAGCCCGGTATTGCCCGCATTTTTGAGCAGATGTTTGACAATGGTGTATTTGGCACTCCAAAAGAGAAGGAAATCATTTCTCAGCGTTATGCAGAGTGTGACAATATTTCTGTTGACTATGCCATTATGGAGAAGGCTGAAGAGATATTCGTTTGTCCTGCAGATTTCGGATGGAGTGACCTCGGAACATGGGGTTCTCTTCATACCCTTGTTAAAAAAGATGCCAATAAGAATGGTGTAATCAGTCAGGCTGATGTCAGAACCTTCGATACTGTAAATTGTATCATCAATGTAGGTGGCCTTAAGGAAGTTGTCGTTCAGGGTCTTGACGGATTTATTGTTGCTGAACGCGATGGAAAACTGCTTATCTGTAAACTGTCAGAAGAGCAGCGTATTAAGGAATTTCAGTAACCGACACTACTTGTCCCCCTTTTCTTCCTCCTCCCGGACCCATATCAATGATATGGTCGGCTTGGCGTATGACGTCGAGGTTATGCTCTATTATTATAACAGTATTGCCTTTGTCAACGAGTTTGCGTAATATCAGCATCAATACCCTGATATCTTCAAAATGCAGTCCTGTAGTTGGCTCGTCAAGTATATAGAGGGTTTTTCCTGTATCTCTTTTCGATAGTTCTGTAGCCAGTTTCACACGCTGACTCTCGCCACCAGAGAGTGTAGTTGATGAC
Organism: uncultured Prevotellaceae bacterium; assembly: GCA_946539635.1. GTDB lineage: Bacteria > Bacteroidota > Bacteroidia > Bacteroidales > Bacteroidaceae > Prevotella. The sequence continues at coordinate 13,456 of CAMNHS010000006.1, read as the reverse complement.
TGCCCCAGTTTCACATATCCCAATCCGACATCCTGCAGTGTTTTTATCTTGCGGAGTATCTTTGGCATATTCTCAAAGAATTCCACTGCTTGATTGATAGTCATATCAAGCACATCGGCAATACTCTTGCCTTTATATCTCACTTCAAGGGTCTCACGATTATAGCGTTTCCCCTGACACACCTCACATGGTACATAGACATCAGGCAGGAAGTTCATCTCTATTGTCCTGTAACCGTTTCCATTACATGTCTCACAACGTCCTCCTGCAACATTGAAGGAGAAGCGGCCAGGCTTATAACCTCTTATCTTTGCTTCTGGAAGATTTATGAATAGCGAACGTATGTCTGAGAAAACTCCTGTATATGTGGCAGGGTTGCTTCGTGGTGTTCTGCCTATTGGTGACTGGTCGATACTTACCACCTTATCTATATATTCTATACCTTCTATGGAATCATAGGGTAGTGGATTCTTCTCCGAGCGGTAGAAGTGTTGCGATAGGATTGGCTGTAGTGTCTCGTTTATAAGTGTCGATTTTCCAGAACCGCTGACGCCAGTGATGAGAATCATCTTTCCGAGAGGAAAACTGACAGAGACATTCTTCAGGTTATTACCTGTACAACCTTTCAGAGTAATGGCTTTCCCTGCTTCGGTCTCAGTTTTCGTTTTTCGTTTTTCGTTTTTCGTTTCTGTTTTGTTCTTTATCCTATCAATACGCTTAATGGTTCCGTTAAGGTATTTTGCTGTTAGGGTATCAGTCTTCAGCAGTTGTTTCGGAGTACCCTGAAAAACTACTTCTCCCCCCCTTCTACCTGCTCCGGGACCAATATCAATAACGTAATCTGCAGCCAACATCATCTCCTCATCATGTTCTACTACGATGACGGTATTTCCTAGGTCACGCAGCTTCTGTAATGAACTGATAAGTCTTTTGTTGTCGCTATGGTGTAGTCCGATTGAAGGTTCGTCGAGGATGTACAACACATTCACCAGTTGCGAACCTATCTGTGTTGCCAACCTGATGCGTTGGCTCTCACCTCCTGACAGGGTGTATGACGGTCTGCTGAGGGCAAGATATTCCAAACCCACATCAAGCATGAATTTTAATCGGGTGCGGATTTCTTTCAGTATTTCTCCTGCTATCTCGTTTTGGCGTTGCTCTAAATATTGTGGCACTTTCTCTAACCATTCGTAGAGCTCGTCAAGGTCCATATCAGCGAGGTCAGCAATGTTCTTGTCATGCAAGCGATATGATAGTGCTTCTTGGGACAATCTCTTTCCATTGCAGGCAGGACAGATAGCATATTCTCTCATTTCCTCTTCCTCTACATTTTTCATCTCTGCTTCTGCCAGAGGGTCTTCGTCAGAGACAAATCCTAATCCCTTACAATATGGACAAGCCCCTTCAGGGGAGTTGAAAGAGAAGACATTAGGAGCAGGATCCCTATATGCCATTCCTGTGGTGGGACACATCAGTCTCTTTGAGAAATATCTAGTTTCTTCTGTGTCCTTATCCATAATCATGATAAGTCCTTCCCCCTGTCTCATCGCTACCTCTACACTCTTGCGAACACGCTGCTCATCATCGCTGACTTTTAACTTATCTACCACCACCTCAATATTGTGGTTGTTATATCTGTCGAGCTTCATGCCATGAGTCATCTCTTGCAGTTCGCCATCAATGCGTACTTGTAGAAAACCCTTCTTCATCATCTGCTCGAAGAGTTCCCTATAATGTCCCTTCCTGTTTCTTACCAATGGAGCGAGAATGTAGATTTTCTTGTTGGCATAGCGTTCCAAAATCATCTCTACCAACTGGTCTTCTGTATATTTCACCATCTTCTCACCTGTGGCATAGCTATATGCTGTACCAGCTCTTGCAAAGAGCAATCGGAGAAAGTCATATACCTCTGTTGTGGTCCCAACAGTAGAGCGAGGATTTTTGTTTGTCGTCTTCTGTTCTATAGAGATGACTGGCGACAGCCCCTTTATCTCGTCCACATCAGGACGTTCCATGTTTCCCAAGAAATTGCGGGCGTAGGCTGAGAATGTCTCGATATATCGTCGCTGTCCTTCGGCATAAATGGTGTCGAAAGCCAACGATGATTTACCAGAACCAGAGAGACCTGTTATAACGGTCAGGCTGTTTCGTGGTATCGTGACATCAATATTCTTGAGGTTGTGCACTCTTGCTCCTAAAACTTCAATGTTTGTTTTTCTTGAGGTCATAGAAGTAAGAAAGTTTTATGTAAATAGTAGTATGGTTAGAAGCTCCGAAGTAGTCTTTCTTCGAGTCGCCATAGATATTACCTAGTCCGTAGTAGAAGCGTCCCTCTAAGTCAAAGCGTCCAACCTTGTTGATACACGCTTCCACACCAGCACCAAAGGTGATGCCATAGTCGAATTTATGCTCTACAGGCATTGCCTCCTGTGCCTCTACAATGCTGATACGTCCTTGGTGATTTGAGAATTGTGTTATTCCCTGTTCAGCGAAAGCGCCTTTTTCTGTGTTGGCTTTCGTATATGGGATATCATAGTTTTTCTTTGTTGATTCTCCGATGCAGAAACCTATCTGTGGTCCGAGGTTTACAAAACCATTTATACCCTTGTTTTCTTTTCCCCACGATAGGTGTGCAAAGATAGGGATTTCAATGTAGTTGATGCGTCTTTGATATGTCTCTGCTACACCAGTTTTTGGATTTATGACGGGACCATTGTCATATGTTTCTATCTTCTCTTTCCAACCCTTCTGCGTGTAATTTATCTCACCCTGTATGGCACATAGTGTGGAGAAATATTTCTCTGAAGTATATCTGAAAGACACACCTCCTGTCATGCCTCCCAGCATTGTCTGTGGGACAGCGGTGACAAAACTCATCTTTGTCAGGATATATCCCCCGCTGACACCAACACTAAAACTGTTGCGATAATCTCCCACCTGCGCCCTCGTATTAAGGGCGAAGAGCATAAGGAAGAGTGCTATTATGATATGAAGTTGTTTGCGCATCAATATTTAACAGCTTCTACGCCTCCTGTAGGCTTATAGTGTATGAGATAAAATGCTTTGTTGCGGTATCCTCCGCCAGGTACTTTCTCAAAGTCCAGTGGTGTCTGTAGCCATCTTGTGGAGTGTCCAAGAAAGTACATAGCATGATCATAGCCTGTAAGGGCAAAGCGGGGTAGGGCATACTGCATATTCTCGTGAAAGTTGCGGAAATACCTTTCCTCGAGTGCTTGCACCTGTTTGCCGTTTTCGTTGTAATAATAGTTTGATGGTAGGTGTACATTATATTTCTCAAAGTTTGCCTTGTTGTACTTCGCATACATCAGCCACTCATTATATCCAAACATCGTTACCTCTATTTCTGGATTATGGGCCCTTAGGGTATCCAGTTTTGTAATCACCTTTGTCAGTTCTGGCGAGCGCCCGCTGTTGAGAATAACGAGATTTCTCCTCTTGGTTGAGAATGCCTTTTCAAAGGTGTCATCAGGATTCAGCACATTTGTGACATTATATTGTATTCCCCTTGTTTCGTACGCCTGTCTCAGCAAAGTGGTGAAAGAACCTTTTTTTGAGAGGGTGTCGTTACAGTTGACGATGACTGGATGATATCCTGTAAAGTTTATCATGATGCGCTGCACCGTTGTCTCGTCTACCCATGACTGTGGCTGATAAACCTGATAGATGTTTGAATAGTGATCTACATGGTCACCTGCTATAGAGAAAGGAATGACGAGTTTTATGTTGTATGCCTTACAAAAGTCAGCCATCACCTTCATATACTTGGAGTAAAGCGGTCCGAAGATAATGTTGCAGTTAGAAGCTCCTTCTCTCACAAGAATAGTTCTTGCGTCGCCATTTGCTGGCATATTCCAAGCATGGACAGCAATAGTCTTTCCTTGTTTCTTCAAGTCTTCAATACCCAATAGCAGGCCGCGATAATACTCTAGCATACGTCTGCCATCGCCATCAATTTTATGAAGTGGCAACATTACGCCAACCTTCAGGGTGTCTTGTGCAAACAGGTTGCAACAGAAGATTAATGCAATAAAAAATGAAGTTAAACGTTTCATTAAATGTGTGGGTTTTCTTTTTCCGCGTGCAAAAGTAGAAAAAAAAGTCCATAAAACAAAGATAGTGACAATAAAAAGATTAAAATTGCAGAAAAATATCTTTCTTTATGAATAAAATATTATCATACTCCCTCTTTTCGTTCCTCTTTTCCGTTATTTTCTTGTTTTTGGGCGTTGAAACAAAAGCTCAACCATCCATAGAGATATGGTTTGATGCTGTTGGCGCCGATAATGCAACAGTCGAGCATGTTACGGAATATGAGGGTTCTGCACCTATCAGCGCAACTTTTTATATGAATGTTACCAATGGTGAAGGTTGGGATATGAAATATGAATGGCGAGTGTGCCATAATGGTGGTAACCTTGATGCTCCTTATATCACCCGTTATGAGGAAAATCCGACAATACAGTTTACCTCTGCTGGTACTGATTCCATAGCGCTCTATGCTACTTTCGAAAGATGGAATCAGTCGATTGGTCAGATGGAAGTGATAGAATTCAAACGTGAATACTACACCCTTGATGCTACCCCTCTTACCATTAAGGCCAGTGAGAGCGAACTGATTCTTCCAAATGCCTTTTCGCCTAATGGAGATGGTGTGAATGATTTCTATAAGCCAAAGTCATTCAAGAGTATTGTGGAGTTTCGTGCTATTATCTTCAATCGTTGGGGCCAGAAACTCTATGAGTGGAATGATGTAAATGGTGAAGGCTGGGATGGGTCATATCATGGCCATCAGGTAAAGCAAGGTACATATTTTGTTCTATGTACAGCCAAAGGTGCCGATGGGCAGGTCTTTAAGATAAAGAAAGACGTCAACATCCTACGTGGTTATACCAAGGACGACCCTGTAGAAGGCGGAGAGTAGCCTACATGCTATAGCTGAAGCCGAAGGAGAAGTATTCCTTAAATTGTAGTAAGGTGTGTCCTGGCTCTATTGGCTTTACGCTGTCGTCGAAGCGTGGATACAAGAACAGGTTTGTTGACAGGAATCTGTTTACCTTGAGTGAAATTGTGTTTTCCCATTCCATGAGCAGTTTGTGGTATGTAGTGTAGGCATAAAAACGTGTTTTCCACGATAGCATGTCAACAATAGGTCTCCATTCCAATTCTATTGTTGTCTGCGAACCGAAGTCCTCCAACGTGCGATGGTCTGTCTTTATGCCGTTAGCATCTGCTAAATTTTTGCGGTCAACATATTTAAAGTTGAAAGCCAATGGTGCGAGGTGTATGATACCTTTCAGCTTCTTGTTCTTTGTTTCGACGAAGTAATCCATACCCAAAGAGACGTTAAGGGTGAAAGGCGACATGAAGTCCGAATAAGTCTTCTTGTCATTATCTTTCAACCCCCTCATAAACTGTGTGTATGCCAACACCTGTAAGGCATAATACCATTGCTTGTGTGCCTGACGGTCAAATCTTCCCGTGTAGCGTATAAGGTCTTCCGATGTCTTGAATTTATTTACAGTATCTGCATCCGAGGTGTGGAATCCCAATCGCATCTCCAGCTTGTTGTTGAACTTCAGTTTTCTGGCGTTGTCGTAGTTATACTGCAGTGTCACCGTTCCCAGCATCGCCCAGCTCTTGTTGCCGCTTTGATACCAGTTATCAGAAACGTGGTTCTGCATGAATTGCAGGAAGTAGTCACCCATGAAGGTCCAGAAGTGAGGCTTTGTGAGATAGAGATCTATTGGTTGTGTGGGTTTCTTCATTGGTATCTCCATAGTCGCTATAGGAAGCATCTTTGTTGTGTCTGTCAACGATAATGATGGCGGTGTTTCGGGAGAAGTGCCAATACCGACAGATGTCCCGGTTTTTATATCTTTCTCCACCAATTCAGGGTGCTTGATATAAACATCCAGCAATATCCTGTCTTCCAATGATTGGTCAGCACTGTCACGATTCATGATGTCTTTCGTAACATTAGGATCATATTTCAGTGGTGAAAATAAACGAAAACTTGAAGTCTGTGCCCACATTCCTGTGACGCACAGTGCCATAAATAATATAGTGGAAAATAACCTCATCCCTTAGCTTTTATTTTTTTACGATTAATTTTTCACTCTTCACTCTCCTATACTCTTTCTGCGCCTTTTTCATCTGTTCTATGAAAGCAAGACTGTTCTGTAATGCGCAATATCCAATAGTTGCCCCATCTCTGCTGGCATCTACGTCGCTCTGCCAATGTGCACCAGCAATGACACGACTCAGGGCATAGATATATGCACGATAAAAGAGAGTGTCAGCATTCTCTGGTGCTATCTGTGCCATCACTAAGGCACATGTCTGACCACGCATAGCATGTCCGGACGGATAGCTTCCCTCACCACGCAGAGCGTCCTCTTCTCCTGTCAGCATCGGTTCGTCATAACGTTCAAAAGGACGTTGGCGTTTGTAGTGTGCCTTTGGAGCTATGCGCATCTGGTCGATGGTATGAATGGACATAGTAAGCAGTTTGTAAATCTCTGGAGTAGCCTTTGGAGTCACCTCCAAGCCGAAAGGAACAGCAAACTGGTGGAACAGCGAGTCGAGAGGGTCCCATATAGCATCCCCCTTTGCGATAGCAGCACGTTTAGGGTCTTTGCGTTGTTGCTTTCCCCATGCATAGCGCACTATGTCGTAAGCAAACTCCGGACTGTCGAACACAGGAGGTGCAGGCAGACTTTTTATAAGGTTGGGCAACTGTTCTGTAGTAAGATATACAGCCTTCTGAGCCGAAATACTCGCTATTGTAGCAATGACCACAAATATAGTTGATAATATCCTTTTCATACTAATTTTTTTATTTCGCTCGCGAAGGTACGAAAAAGTTACGAATAATACAAGAAAATTAGAAAAAAAAATGATTATGTGCCATAAGTAAAATAATTTTTATATCTTTGCACCCAAAGAAAAAAATGATTATGGTAAAACATGTAATTTTGTGGACATTAAGTCCAAATCTCTCTGAGGAAGAGAAGAAAGCCGTCAAGGCTGGTATTAAAGAAGGGCTGGAAGGACTGGTTGGTAAAGTTCCAGGTCTTATAGATGCAAAGGTGAATATTGATGGTCGCTTAGTGTCTTCAAATGCTGATGTGATGCTTGATAGTACCCTCGAAAGCGAAGCCGCTTTGAAAGCTTATGCTACTCATCCAGAACATGTTGCAGTTGCTGATAGTAAAGTACGCCCTTATACGGTACAACGTTCATGCTTAGACTTTGAAATCTAATTAACTACCCTTTTATCTCAATTAAAGAAAATATGAAAAAATCTATTCTGTTACTCGTCCTACTGATTGCTGGAATGACATCGGTGAAGGCAGACAACATCACCGTCGATGGTGTTAATCGTACGTATAATGTTTATGCGCCAAAAAATCTTGGTGAGAACCGTCCGCTGCTCATCTTCTGTCATGGATACAATCAGGATGCCAACTGGATGCAGAACAGCGAGTTTAAAAACGGCAATGTCAGTATGGAGGCTGTCTGCGATACAGCAAAGTTCGTCGTAGTGTTCCCTAATGGTATCAACAAGGCTTGGGACATCTCTGGCAACAGCGATATCAACTTTATCAAGGCCATTATTGACAAAATGGCAACCCAGTATAATATTGACCGCAACCGCGTCTATCTCGGTGGATTCTCTATGGGCGGTATGCTAACCTATCATGCTATGAATAAGATTTCCGACCTCATAGCAGCCTTCGCTCCTTGTAGCGGCTATCCTATGGGTGGCGCTTCAGCAAGTGCTACTGCTCGAGCCATACCAATTCTGCATATTCATGGTACTGCTGATGAGACTTGCGCCTTCAGCGGAGTTCAGCCAGCACTAAATGTATGGATAAACCATAATGGTTGTTCCACAACAGAGAGGGTTGTCAACAACTACAATGGCTTCAATGGCTGTAAGATGCATATCTGGGGAGGTGGGCAAGATGGTTCCGAGGTGCGTCTGTTAGAATTGCCGAACAAGGGCCACTGGATAAGCAAGGAACCACAGGTATATACAGGCAAGGAAATATGGAACTTTTGCAAGCGTTTTTCTTTGAACAGGACTACTCCCAGTGTGAAAATCACCTCACCCTCTGACGAGGCGAAGTGTATCAGCTATGGAATCAAGGAAAATGTTAAGTTTCCTGATATCACCATCACAGCAACAGCGGAAGATCCTAATGGTACTATTGAAAAAGTGGAATTCTATGATGGCTCAACACTTATCGCCACATGTACTGAATCACCTTATCAGGCAACCCTCTCTAATGCCAAGAGTGGCAAGCATAAGTTGCAGGTTGTTGCTACTGATAACGATGGTGAGACAAGCACGGCTTCTGTTATTGTGACCCTGCAGACACCAACATTGGCATTAAGCCTTTCAACATCCTTCAATGAGGCAAATGCTCTTCCAGCAGGATGGACAGTCTTTGATAGTAACGATAAACGTTCCGGTTATGGCAGCGGCTTCTCCTCAGGCAGTCGCGTATTGCAGTTTACGGGTAGCTCAAAGGGATTCAGCTATGGATTATACTTCCGCAACATCAATGGCACCGCACATCAGGGTTGGGCGAAATATGGCCTGCCAGATGGAGGACATCAACTTAGCCTGGCACCAGGACGTTATAAGGTGAAGTATAGGGCTTGTAACTGGAATATGGCAAACTTCGGTCAGGTAGAAGTCAGTATTGATAAGCGTTCGGACAATACCAGTGTTGCCAGCCAACTCTATACCCCAAACATCAATATCGGTAATTCGACATCCAACAACTTCAGTGTTCCTACACAGCAGATCTTCGAGTTTGATATTACTGAGCAGGATGACTATGTCATAGCTTTCTATAGTGCTGCATCAGGCTGGAGCGACTGTATCATTGGCCAGTTAAGCATAGAGAATGTCAGCTATTCAGTAACAGGCATCACCTCCGCCCAAGCTGCCTACAATGCAGCAGATAACGCCGTTTACAATCTGCAAGGTCAGCGCCTCGACAATTCGGCTATTTTGCAGCCAGGGTTGTACATCAGTAAAGGTAAGAAGATATCTGTAAAGTAAAAAATCTTTACGTGACTTAGTTAGGGGGATACTTTTTTGCTTTTTCGGTTTTTCTGTTCGCTGGAGATTTTTTTTCAGCGAATAGGAAAAACTTGGTTTGAACCTGAATATATGCTTCCCTGATAATTGAAAGCCGTTAAAGTTTCTTAAATATTTGTGGCTCTCGATGTTTTTTCGTAATTTTGTAGAGAAAATCGTGTTCTGGCCATGTTCTGCGATTTAATTGCGAAAAGAAAAAGTACATATGATTATGAATAATATCACAAGTGATTTCAGAAAGTTTGCTACGGGCAAACTGAGTATGAGTGGTATGGTGGTGGATGATGTGCTGAAGGCACAGAATCAGTATCTCAATCCTTACATCTTGGAGGAGCGTCAGCTGAACGTGACTCAGATGGATGTTTTCTCACGCCTGATGATGGAACGCATCATCTTTTTGGGAACGGAGATTAATGACTATACTGCCAACACAATACAGGCACAGCTGTTGTACCTTGACTCTAACGATCCTGGTAAGGATATCTCAATCTATATCAATAGCCCAGGCGGTAGTGTGATAGCAGGATTGGGTATTTATGACACAATGCAGTTTATTAGCTCTGATGTTGCTACTATGTGTACTGGCTTGGCTGCTTCTATGGGTGCTGTGTTGCTGGTGGCAGGTCAGGAGGGCAAGCGTTCTGCTTTACCTCACGCAAGGGTGATGATACACCAGCCTTTAGGTGGCGTTCAGGGTCAGGCATCAGACATAGAGATAGAGGCAAGGGAAATACAGAAATTTAAGAAGGAATTATATACTATCATTGCTGACCACTCACACACTCCATATGATAAGGTGTGGGCTGACTCTGATCGTAACTACTGGATGACGGCAGAAGAGGCAAAGGAGTATGGTATGGTAGATCAGGTGTTGAAGAAGAAACAGACAAATGGCGAGGAAGAAACTAAATAGATGTAGCTTCTGCGGAAGAGATGAACATGAAGTGCCCCTGCTGATTACAGGTATGGATGGCTTTATATGTTCTGATTGCGTAAAGCAGGCATATAACATCATACAAACTGTCGATAAGAATGCAGCTGATGGCGTTTCGACAAGTCAGCCAAGTGGCATGAATATGGCGCAGGTGCCAAAGCCACAGGAAATAAAGGAGTATCTGGATCAGTATATCATTGGTCAGGACGAGGCAAAGAAATATCTCTGTGTGGCTGTATATAACCACTATAAGCGTCTTTCACAGCCGGAGGATGAGGATGGTGTGGAGATAGAGAAGTCCAATATCATCATGGTGGGTTCTACTGGTACAGGAAAAACCCTCTTGGCACGCACCATAGCCAAAATGTTGAATGTACCTTTCACCATCGTGGATGCTACAGTATTCACTGAGGCAGGCTATGTAGGTGAGGATGTGGAAAGCATCCTGAGCCGTCTGCTACAGGCAGCTGACTATGACCTCGCTGCTGCACAGAGAGGTATAGTATTCATCGACGAGATAGACAAGATAGCACGCAAAAGCGATAATCCAAGCATCACTCGTGATGTCAGTGGCGAAGGCGTGCAGCAAGGTCTGTTGAAACTGTTGGAGGGTACAATTGTAAACGTTCCGCCAAAGGGTGGACGCAAGCATCCTGACCAGGATTATGTACATGTAGATACAAGGAATATCCTATTTATCTGTGGTGGCGCCTTCGATGGCATAGAGCGTAAGATAGCACAGAGAATGAATACCCATACTGTGGGATATCAGAGTGTGATGAATGTGCGGAAGATAGACAAGAATGCCTTGATGCAGTATATAGCACCACAGGATTTGAAGTCGTTCGGACTGATACCAGAGATAATAGGTCGTCTGCCTGTGTTGACACATCTGGACCCATTGGATCATGATGCTCTGAGGCGCATCCTCGTAGAGCCAAAGAACAGTATCATACGCCAGTATATCAAGCTCTTCAAGATGGATAAGATAACGCTGACATTTACCACAGAGGCGTTGGACTACATCGTCGATAAGGCTGTAGAATATAAACTCGGAGCCAGAGGATTACGTTCGATAGTAGAGAATATTATGACGGATGCAATGTATGAAGCGCCATCAAAGAATCTTGCAAAATTTGAAGTGACAAAGGAATATGCCGAAAGTCAACTTGCTAAAACCGCTTAAAGAGTACTTCGGTTTCGACTCGTTCAAGGGTCGGCAGGAGGAAATCATCAAGCACCTGCTTGATGGGAAGGATTGCTTTGTGCTTATGCCAACAGGCGGTGGAAAGTCGTTGTGCTACCAACTGCCATCACTCATCATGGAGGGGACAGCCATCGTGGTGTCGCCATTGATAGCCCTCATGAAGAATCAGGTGGATGTGATAAATAACATGAGTGAACGTGATGGTATTGCCCATTGTCTGAACTCTTCAATGAACAAGGCTGCAATAGATCAGGTAAAAGAGGATGTGAAGAATGGTATAACAAAACTTCTGTATCTCGCACCAGAATCGTTGCAGAAAGAAGAGAATATAATGTTCCTGAAGGAGATAAAGATATCATTCTTTGCTGTTGATGAGGCACATTGTATCTCAGAATGGGGACATGACTTCAGACCTGAATACAGACGCATCCGACCTGTTGTTAATGCCATAGGAAGGGCTCCGATAATAGCTCTGACAGCAACAGCAACAGAGAAGGTGAGGGCTGACATAAAGAAGAATCTGGACATACCAAAGGCGAAGGACTTTATGAGTTCCTTCAACAGGCCAAGTCTTTATTACGAGGTTCGCGCAAAGACTCCAGATATCGACAAACAGATAATAAAGTTCATACGTCAGCATCAGGGTAAGAGCGGTATAGTATATTGCCTGTCTCGAAAGAAGGCCGAAGACCTTGCTGAGGTGCTGAAGACAAATGATATAAAGGCGGCAGCATATCATGCAGGTCTCGATACGGCAGTGCGTAATGAGACACAGGATGATTTCCTGATGGAACGCATCGATGTGATATGTGCTACGATAGCCTTCGGAATGGGTATCGACAAGCCTGACGTGCGCTTTGTGATACACTATGACATCCCAAAATCGCTGGAAGGCTACTACCAGGAAACAGGTCGTGCTGGACGTGATGGTGGAGAGGGAATATGCATAGCATTCTATTCCCACAGAGACCTTATGAAGCTGGGTAAGTTCATGGATTCGAAGACGGTGGCAGAGCAGGAGATAGGTAAACACCTGCTGCAGGAGACGGCAGCATACGCTGAGTCTTCTATATGTCGTCGTAAGATGTTGCTGAAATATTTTGGCGAGGATTATCCATATGACAACTGCGGAAACTGCGACAACTGTAAGCATCCGAAGGTAAAGGTTGAGGCTGCTGAAGGACTGAAGGCTGTGTTGACAGCAATACTGGCAGTGAAACAGAACTTCAAGATGGGATATGTCATAGACTTTATAAAGGGTCGCGCTACAGACGATATTGTATCTCACAAACACGACCAACACGCAGAATTCGGTTGTGGAGAGGATATGAACGAAAAACTCTGGCATCCAATTATTCGTGAGGCGATGGTCGAGGGCTATATCAAGAAGGAAGTAGAGAGCTACGGAAACTTGAAGGTCACCACTGCCGGAAAGAAATGGCTCAAGGAATACAATAAGGACACCAAGTTCTATGTCACAGAAGACAATACCTATTCAGACGAAGAGGTAGAAAGTTCTGCAACAGGAGGAGCCCTCGATGAAGAGTTGTTCCACATACTGAAGAACCTGCGTCGAGATGTGGCGAAAGAGAAGAAGGTACAGCCATACATAGTATTTATGGAGTCTTCTCTTGAACAGATGGCTACGATGTATCCTACTACCATCGAGGAACTGCAAACAATACAAGGAGTGGGGCAGGGAAAGGCAAGACGTTTCGGAAAGCCATTCCTGGAGGTCATAAAGAAATACTGCGAAGAGAACGATATAGTACGCCCAGAGGATATCCGCGTAAAGACGGTAGCCAAGAACTCTATGGGCAAACTGAAGATAGTACAGTGTATCGACAGAAAGATTTCTCTTGACGATATAGCAAGTTCTATGGGTCTCAAGATGCCGGAACTGCTCGATGAGCTGGAGGCGATAGTATATAGTGGTACGAAAGTGGACCTGAGTTACTATATCGAGGATGTGATGGATGAGGAACAGATAGACGATATATATGGCTACTTCGCAGAAGCAGAGACTGATAGCCTACAGGAGGCTTACGAGGAGTTCGCTGGAGCATATACCGATGAAGAGGTAAGGCTTATCAGACTGATGTATATCAGCGAGAATGCGAACTAATATATATAATAAATAAGGTTATCGTTTATCGGTTATAGAAAATACATAATAAAA
>CAMNHS010000005.1 GCA_946539635.1 uncultured Prevotellaceae bacterium | reverse complement strand
CAAAGATACGATTAAGTGAGCAAAAATGCAAATTTTTTTTGCAATTTTTCGAACGTGAGTATCTTCAACCGAAGGTAAAAGATACGATTTCAGGGTGCGTTGAATTCTATTTCCATGATGCAGAGTTTGTTGCTCTTCGATGGCGTGGTGCTGACATTCTTCTTTGCCGCCAACTCTGTCATGTCCCCAAAGGCCTCTTTCACGGTAGCCGGTCCCAGCATCCGTATCATGTAGGTGTCGCTCACGACGGGCTTGTCAATATTCAGATAAACGTTTCCGAGGCATTTGGGTGTGTATCCTCGCCATATCACTGTGCCGTCAGCCGTTGTTACCTCCAGAGGATAACTGTTGCTGCGGAAGTTCTGCAGAAGTACCGAAATCTGCTTTATGGCAGCAGGATGCTCCAGCTGGAACTTCACCCATGCGTTTTCCAACAGTCCGTCGCTCTGCCAGAGGGTCTTCTCGTTATCATCATACATTGTGTAAGTATCGCCCTCGGCGCTGCCGGCAGTGACACTCTTTATCGCCACGCCATTCAGGGCCTGCGTATAAGAGGCCGTCAGCGGTGTCTCGCCACGACTGAGGCAGACAGGCAGTTCTTCCTGCCACGCAGCCTCTATAGCCTTTCCCTTACCATCCACGAAGAAGCCGTCCTTCGTAGGCGTCGCAGTAGTGGTAATCGACAGCTGTGCCGGCTTGAAGCCCTTGGCATTTGCCGTCAGGGTGACAGTGCCGGCATTGGTGGTGCTGCGAACCATTACGCGGCAGACACCAGCCTCAACAGGCAGTTCCCTGTTCAGGACCCTGTTGTCTATAGAGTCGGCACCGTCGCCGCTCAGACCGCCGAGCCATTCACCGTTGCCGTCCAGCGAGAAGGTTATCATGTCGTTTGCCAACGGACAGCGCCTGCCTTTGTTATCTGTCACCTCTATCTCTGCAATGCGGATGTCAGCACCATCGGCACGGAAAGTCTCAGGAGCATCTATCCACCTCATCTTCAGGGCATCGGCATCTCCTGCCGTTTCCAGATGGTAGCGGCTTACCTCCTTGCCACCCTTATAGCTGACAGCCTCAAGCTTACCAGGATGATATTGTATGTTTTCAAAGGTAAACAGGAAGGTATTGCTGCGCTTTCCCTTTCCTAATGACTTGCCGTTGAGCAGCAGTTCCACGTCGTCGCCTGTGGAAACAACATAAACTGGTTTCACGACATCCTTTTCATAATTCCAGTGGCCCACGATGTATGTGTGATCTGTTTCTGTATCGACCCATCCGTCCCACATTGCCTTATGGGTGAAATAAGAGTCTTTTGCAATACGCATAGCATCGACATCGCCACTGGTGCGATAGTTCTTCTCACCCCTGTAGTGTGTGTTGGAGTCAGAGAAGATAATCTTTGCGCCGCCGGAATTGACGCGCTTTCCCTGTCCCGGGCGTGCCAACCAGTATTCATTCCAGCGTATCACGTTTTCCACCGCAAAGCCGTCCTGATTATGGTTATAGCTTACGGCACGGGCACCACGGAACAAAGGTCCGTCACCTTCCTTGTGGTAAGGATAGCTCCATTCATCCCAGTATTTCCTGATGCCCTCGTCGCGACAATATTCCATCATCCACATCGGTTTGCCAGCCGACTTGTTCACATACAACATCTCACCGCCATATTCTGCCTCTTTCGATGCCTGCATGTTGCGGCTGCCAATAGCGCGTCCGCCGTTGGGGTCATACTGATTGCGAATGGCTTTCATCTCAGCCATGTGTTCCTCAGAAATCTCGTTGTTGCCACATTCATAGAAGAGGATAGAGGGGTTGTTGCGGTTGTAGATTATCGCATCTCGCATCACCTCCTTACGCTGTTCCCAGCGGCGGTCTGTGACATCTTTCTCAGCGTCACCTGCCGGCATTGCCTGTATGATGCCCAGACGGTCCATCGATTCAATATCCTGCTTCATCGGAGTTACGTGCATCCACCTGATGATATTACCATTACAACCCAGTATGAGGCGGTTTGAGTAATCACTCATCCATGCAGGGATAGAGATGCCTACAGCAGGCCATTCGTTGGTAGAACGCTGTGCAAACCCCTTCAGGTGCAGCACTCTGTCGTTCAGATATACCATACCGTTCTGAAAGGCTGTCTTCCTGAAGCCGGTCGTTGTGGTTACTTCGTCTATGCACTTGCCGTCAGCGATGAGTTGTGTAGTCACGTCATAAAGGAAACCATATCCCCACGACCAGAAATGCAAGCCGTTGACTTTCTGTGATGCTTTGCAAACGGCTGTCTCTCCAGGGGCAACGGTGATGCTTTGGCCCGAAAAGCTGGCTATCTGTTTGCCGCCCCTTTCGCTTACGATAACATTGTATGATATATTTTTTGGGGTAGATGATTCATTCTTCACCTCCGATTCGGCATTGATAGTGGCAGAATGTTCCTTCACATCATGCTGTGTGGCATAGATATACACGCCAGTTGTCTTGAGGTTGCTGTATAGTGGCAGGGTTTGATAGACATCGCTCTGTATGACGTGCAGCCATACATTCTTGTTGATGCCGCCATAGTTGCAGTAGAAGTTCTTGTCGTTCCACTGAAATCCGCTGTGTGCCTTGGTGTGCTCCCTGTATCTCCAGTTGTTGTCGGTATAAACCGCCAGGACGTTTTCACCTTTTCTATTTATATAGGGGGTCAAGTCAAAGCCGAATGCCATCACTCCGTTTTCTCCCCATCCTAATTCCTTGCCGTTGAGGAAGCAGCGTGCTCCGAAACGTGTTCCCTCAAACTCAATGAAGAACTTCTTGGCATTCCTCATTTCCTTTGGCAGCACGAAATGCTTCCTGTACCACGCTATGGTGTCGGTAAGGTCGTGGATTGCTTTGGCGTAAGCCTCTGTCTGGTTGAAAGAGTAGGGCAGCGTCACCTTCTCCCATTTGGCGTCGTTACAACTGATAGCAGCGCCGTTGGCATCGTCACCAACCTTCAGCAGCCATCCGCTGTTGAAGTTATAACGGTTCCCGGCAATGCTTGGCAATAGAAAACAAAACAGTAATGTTGTCAAAAAAAAGAATCTTTTCATCGTAATAGTTAGTAATATTTAGTAATAGTTGCTTATTTCCTCAACAATTCCACGATGCGTGATAATTGGTTTGGTATTCTAATCTGCTGCGGACATTTCGGCAGGCATTCCTCGCAGTCCATACACTGGTTTGCACGCGCCTCTGCCGGAAGAGCTTCAAAATACTGAGCCATGAATTTTTCCTTCATCTCACCATAGTTTGCTGCATCCTTGTCAGGCAGTGGTAAGAGGTGATTGTTGACGGCATTATTGTGGAAACTGAAGTTACCCGGAATGTTTACGCCATAAGGACACGGCATGCAATATTCGCATGTGGTACATGGTATTGTTGGGTAGCCAGCCATCTGGTCAGCAATTTTCTCCAGCAGTTTGTTCTCAGCCTCAGTGCAAGGCTCTAATGGTGAGAAGGTTTTTACGTTATCGACGAGATGCTCCATGCGGTTCATGCCAGACAGCGTTGTCAGGACGTTAGGGTAAGAGCCCACCCATCTGAAGGCCCATCGTGCTGTGCTGTCATCGGGACGCACCGCCTTCAGCTGGTCTGTAAGTTCCTGCGCCATCCTTCCGAATGCACCGCCGCGAAGAGGTTCCATGATGACACATTGTATGCCCAATGACTCCAATTTGCCATATAGATATTCTGCATCAGCATCATGGCGACGACCCTGTCTGATAGAAGCATGACGCCAGTCGAGGAAGTTCATCTGTATCTGCACAAAGTCCCACTTATATTCATCCTGTCTGTCAAGCAGCCAGTCGAAATCACGCACGTCGCCGTGATAAGAGAATCCCAGATGCTTTATGCGTCCCGCCTCACGTTCCTTCAGCAGAAAGTCGAGAATGCCGTTGTCAAGGAAACGTCCTTTCAGCGAATCCATACCACCACCGATGCTGTGCAGCAGGTAGTAGTCAATGTAGTCAACCTTCAGACGCTCCAATGAACGTTCATACATTTCTTTTGACGCATCGAACGACCAAAGCCTGCCATTCTGGTTAGACATCTTCGTGGCTACATAGTATTTGTCACGTGGATAGCGGCTGAGGGCTTCGCCGGTCAGCACTTCCGACTGTCCACCCATATACATCGGTGCAGTGTCGAAATAGTTCACCCCGTGGCTGATGGCATAATCCACCAATTCGTTCACGGCAGCCTGGTCGTTAGGCAGACGCATCATTCCGAAACCGAGTAACGAAATATGCTCTCCCGAATTATGCTGCACACGATAGGTCATAGCATTCTTCGATGCATCAACCGCCTTAGATGTTTTTTTGTCGAGTAATGGGCTTGCCAAACTTTGTATTGGGTCCAAACCCATCATTACCATTGCGGAACCGGCACCTATTCCGAGGCGCTTCAGAAATTCACGTCTGTCAAGATTCTTTTTAGGCATAGATATTTGAGATAAAATATTATTCTGGTTGCAAAGATACAAAATTTATGCTTAATTTTAAACCACAGAATATTTTTTTTATGCTATATATTTGTTTTTTTTCTAAGTTTTTAATATTTTTGCACCGCATTTTGCAAACACGACACATAACACCCAAAAACAAAACGATATAACTATGAATACCTTGAGAAGACTTTTATTTTACATTGCAATATTCATCACACTTGGTGTACAGGGCACAAAGTTGGCTCCGATTGACAGGAGGGCTTTGGTGAAACGGAATAATCCTGTTATAACAAGTGTTGATACCTTGGCTTCGCTGAGTGTCGGAAATGGTCATTTTGCCTTTACAACGGATGTGACAGGATTGCAGACATTCCCAGAATATTACCATAATGGTGTACCCCTCGGAACACAGAGCGAATGGGGATGGCATAGCTTTGATAATCCACAGAACCTGAGGATTGAAGAGTCATACAAAATGGAGGATTTCGGACATGGACACAGGGAACTGTATGCTACGGAATTTAAGGAACAGGGCCGGGCTCGCGATGCTGCAAACTGGTATAGGAGCAATCCTCACAGAATGCACTTAGGATGCGTAGGACTGGAGGTGGAAGGACTTACTCCACATGACTTAAAGGCTTCCAGGCAGGAACTTGATATGTGGGCGGGTATGATAACATCAGATTTCAAGGCGAAAGGTGTGAGATATTCTGTAAAGACTGTGTGTCACCCAGAAAGAGAATTGGTGGCAGGAACAGTGACAACAGACAAAGGCAAGGCTGCCATAAATCTGCGCTTTGCATACCCCACAGGAAAGCATAGCGACGATGCCTGCGACTGGCAACAGAATGACAAACACCAGACGGAATTGGTGAGAATAGCAAATGGTCATGCTATACTGAAGAGAACTATCGATAAGACAACATATTTCATCTCCATCACATGGGAAAATAATGCAGAACTGAAGGAGAAGAAAAAGAACTACTGGGTGTTGACAGCTGATGGCAAACAACTGACATATTCCTGCGAGTTTTTAAAAGAACAGAAGAATATACAGAAAGAGACCTTTGCCACTGTTGCAAAGAAGGCTGCTGATAATTGGAAGAATTTCTGGACAGAAGGTGCTGTAGTGGATTTCTCACAATGTAAAGACAAAAGAGCTAAAGAACTGGAGCGTAGAGTTGTGTTGAGCCAATATCTGCTTGCAATACAATGTTGTGGAAACACTCCACCACAGGAGACAGGTCTGACATATAATTCATGGTTTGGAAAATTCCACATGGAGATGATATGGTGGCATCAGTCTTGGTTGCCTCTATGGGGCCACGAGAATATGCTGGAGCGCACCTTGAGTTGGTACATCAGTGCTGAACCAAAAGCTCTCGAAATCGCTATGCGACAGGGCTTTAAGGGCGTCAGATGGATGAAGATGACAGACCCAAGTGGTGAAGAGGCTCCTTCGAAAGTGGGCAGCTACCTGATATGGCAACAGCCACACCTGATATATCTTGCAGAACTGGTATATAGAAATCTGTCTGCGGAAAAAAAGGAAGATTTGTTGGTGAAGTATGGAAGACTCATCGATGAGACAGCGGAATTTATGGCTGATATGGCAACATACGATGAGGTTAATAATCGCTATATATTAAAAGGTATCATACCAGCACAAGAGACCCTGAAGGCTTCTGTGACTTATAATCCTCCATTTGAATTGGCTTATTGGTATTATGGATTGCAGACAGCAAAACAATGGAGAGAAAGAAGGGGCTTGGGCAGAAAGACAAAATGGGATGATGTGATAAGCAAGTTGTCCCCATTGGCTGCTGGAACAACAGAAGATGGCAAGAAACTGTATCTGGCAGCAGAATCGGCTCCGGATACATATAGCACCTTAGCACTTATCAGCGACCATCCTGCTGTACTTGGAGCTGTCGGCATACTGCCCAAAAGCAGACTTGTGGATGATAAAATAATGAGGCAGACCAGCAATTGGATATGGAAAGGCTGGAACTGGGACAAGACATGGGGCTGGGATTATCCTATGGTAGCAATGAATGCTGCACGTCTTGGAGAACCTTCTAAGGCTGTCGATGCATTATTGATGGACAAACGCACCAATACATATCTGAAGAATGGTCATAATTACCAAGATGGCAGATTAAGATGTTACCTGCCAGGTAATGGCGGACTGCTGACGGCTGTGGCTATGATGTGTGCTGGATGGGATGGCTGCACAGAACTTAATCCAGGCTTTCCAAAAGACGGAAAATGGAATGTCCGTTGGGAAGGGCTGAAAAAGATGCCGTAAGACAGTTGACAATTATTGGTTATTGAATTGAGCAGAGGATTTTGCAGATTTCGTCTTGCAGGTCTCGTGTTTTGTCAGCATTGAGGCAGCCATTGATGATGATAGAGAAAGCAAGGGTGTGAGTATCTTTTGTAGTGCAATATCCTGCAAGGCTTATGACGCCTGTCAGGGTGCCTGTCTTTGCTCTAACATTATACTGTGCCTCACTATTTTTCATGCGCTTTTCGAGAGTACCATCAACACCCGCTATTGGTAATGCTTCACGCAAACGAGTATAGATATTCTCATGGGTGTAGGCGTAACGCAAAAAGGCTACTTCTATCTCTGGAGATAGATAGTTATAAAGTGATAGTCCTGAACCATCAGCAAAACGATGTGAGGGAACAGATGTTCTTCCTTGTGTGACTACCTTTGAGGTAGAATCGGCATAAATATTCTTTAGCAATGCTTCTTCTATAGCGATGCCTTTCTTTGCAGTAGAGGGCTTACCTTTAGTAGCACCAAGATGATAGAGAAGGGTTTCGGCATAGGTGTTGTTACTGTTCTTCATCACCTTTTCAAGAATTTCTGGAAGAGAATGGGTGCAAGAGGTGAGCAACTGGGCTGACTCAGGACATGACCATTCAAAGACATTTCCGAGAATCACTATGCCAGCCTTTCGAAGTGCCTTAACAAAATTCTGTAGCAGTCCTTCCTTGCGTCCAAAGAGCAGAGAGCAGAGTTCAGGATTATCATCATCCCAACACCAACCCTGACCATACTTGTTATCATTCATGAAGGTAGCATCACCACAGAGGTTGCCTGTGATGGTGTCGATACCCATCTTGTATATCTCGTCAGCCAGGATATCAAGGTCATCGGAATCGAGTTTTGGGTCCATGACGCCTGTGATATAGAGATTACCCTGCAGGCTGCCACGACGCAACTGATGGGTGGAATCTTCAAGACAGAAGACATAAGAGGTGTCAATAGTTCCTGTGTAGCTGACAGAAGTGGTGTATTGGTAATAGTCACCCAGTTCGTTGAGGGCTGTAATACCTGTTATCAGTTTCTGCGTGGAAGCAGGTCGCATAGTCTGCCGAGCATTCTTCTCATAAAGACAAGAGTCGATATTGAGGTCATAAACCATGATGCCGACACTGGAGGTGTTAGCAACAGACGATGCTGCCAACAGAGAGTCAAGGGCAAGGGTAAGGCTTACTAAGAGACTACTTATCATAGGCGTGATGAGGATAGTCAGTAGTAAAATGCAGACCTCTACATTCTTTGCGTTCTATAGCCCAGCGAGTGATGAGATATCCAACATTTATCATATTTCGAAGTTCGCAAATATCTCTGCTTGCATAAACACGTTTGAAGAGGGCTTCTGTCTCTTCATACAAGGTATCAAGACGCACCCAGGCACGCTTCAGACGAAGGTCGGAACGAACAATGCCGACATAGTGGGCCATGATAGTGCCTACCTCATGAACACTCTGGGTAATGAGCACCTTCTCCTCATTAGAAAGAGTGCCCTCATCATTCCATTCTGGTACAAGGGTATTGAATTCATATTCGTCGATGTGTTCAAGAGAATGACGTGAAGCTGTCTCTGCATATACCACTGCCTCGATAAGGGAATTAGAGGCAAGACGATTGCCACCATGCAGACCTGTGCAAGAGCATTCGCCAAGAGCATAAAGACGCTTGATGGAAGAGCAACCATTAAGATCTACTTTAATGCCTCCACACATATAGTGTGCTGCAGGGCGAACAGGGATGTATTCCTTAGTAATATCAATGCCGATAGAGAGACATTTCTGGTAGATATTTGGAAAGTGATGTTTTGTCTCTTCTGGGTCTTTATGGGTGACATCAAGACATACATGATCTATACCATGAATTTTCATCTCCTTATCTATAGCGCGTGCTACGATATCGCGTGGTGCGAGAGAGAGACGTTCGTCATACTTCTCCATGAATGTTTCGCCAGTAGGCAATTTCAGGATGCCCCCATAACCACGCATAGCTTCTGTGATGAGATATGCAGGATGTGTCTCAGAAGGGTTGTAGAGTGAAGTAGGGTGGAACTGCACAAATTCCATATCAGCAACTGTTCCCTTTGCCCGATAAACCATTGCTTCGCCATCACCAGTT
Source organism: uncultured Prevotellaceae bacterium (assembly GCA_946539635.1). Classification (GTDB taxonomy): domain Bacteria; phylum Bacteroidota; class Bacteroidia; order Bacteroidales; family Bacteroidaceae; genus Prevotella. The sequence goes on along the minus strand of CAMNHS010000005.1, from coordinate 14,228 downwards.
GCAATGACTGGATTGGTTGTGGTTTGATATACTGCACCACAGCCGCCAGTACACATCACAGTAACCTTTGACAGATAGGTATCCACCTTCTGGGTATCAGGATTGAGGACATAAGCACCAAAGCATTCTATATCTGGGGTGCGACGAGTTACCTCCACACCAAGATGGTGCTGGGTGATAATCTCGACAGCAAAGTGATTTTCCTTTATCTCGATATTAGGATTTTTGCGTACTGCCTCCATCAACCCTCTTTGTATTTCAAAACCTGTATCATCAGCATGATGCAGAATACGGAATTCAGAGTGTCCGCCTTCTCTGTGGAGATCAAATTCTCCTTCCTCATTTTTGTCGAAGTTTACACCCCATGAAACGAGTTCCTTTATCTGAGATGGTCCCATGCGCACCACCTGTTCTACAGCAGCCCTATCGGAAATAAAATCGCCTGCCACCATAGTGTCTTCGATATGCTTCTCGAAGTTATCTTTTATAATATCGGTAACTGATGCAATACCACCTTGTGCACGTGCAGTATTTGCTTCATCCAGAGTTGTCTTACAAATGAGACAGATGCGTCCTTTGTGGGCTTTTGCCACCTTCAGGGCATAGCTCATACCGGCGACGCCGGAACCGATGATTAGAAAATCGTACTTGTATATCATATTATCTTGTTAATGAGAATTTCATTGATAATCCGAAATCTTGTGTTACTGTTGGATATGATGATGACGACAGTAATGGGGTATTGCTCTGTCTGTCATAATAGAAACTCATTGTCAGCAGTCGGGAGAGACTGTAGTCGGCAGTGAAGGCAAGCTTAAAGGCATTGTTACCTGATGTAGCCTGTGATGATACTGTTGCAATATCTCTGGTTATGGAAGCTTGCTTACGCCAAGAGACATCGAGACGCAGGTTCAGGTCGTGGGCAAAGCCTTTACTCTTATTGTTTTGTGTAGAGGCTTTCTTTGTGTTAGACCTGCTATTGTTGTCATCATCGTCATCACCACGATTATTTCTGCTGTTTTTGGCAGCTAAAGCCTTTGCCTTACTGCGAATGAATCGGAAATCAGCAATCTTATATCCTACACCAAATACCCAGTCTTTAGAAAGAGTTTCATTGAGCTGCACAGAAGTCATAGAAAGTGTCATCACACGAGTGGTACGATACTCAGCCTTGAAGGTGAGGTTGTTTGGCAATGTGAAATCTAATCCTAACAATGGTGAGAATGCCTCATTGATGCTGACTGTTGAGATGTTGAACATTGAATTAGGAACAGGATTACCAGTTGTAGTGCTGGTGATAAATCCAATACCTTCACCCATAAATGATTTATAGGTAGAATAAGAACTATAAGCGCCAACAGCATAGATGCTCTTGTAACCATGATTGATGTTTACACTCTTAAAGTGTTCGCTAATCCATGGGAGGTTGCTGAGTCCACTGTATCTTAATGACCAGTTAGGGAGCATGCGAGCAATAGTTGGGAACAGCTTAAGACTCTTATATCCAGTATAAGCATTAAGGAATGCAGGTACCATGACATCAGCAGAATAGAGCTCTACAGGTGTCTTTTCGGCATTGAATTTTGTTCCAGCATATGTAGAACCTTCTGGATATACAGTATTCTCATATTGTGCCTGAACACGCTGGCGATACCCCTCAAGAGAACCACAGAATTTCTCAAAGGCAGCAGAATGGAAACCATTATTGGCATCTCCCATGCCAGCGAGTGCAGAAGATATAGAAATGGTTGTCATAGAGAAGGATCCGCTGTGGGTAGTAGGATTGCCATCATACATATATTGTATAGACTTTGAGCGAGTATGGGTGTGTGCCATATTCATGTCTATTTTGAAATTCTTGAATGGCTCAAGGGTGAACTTTATCTGTAGGTCTTCTGTTTTGCTTATTGTTGCAGGACTGGCGTATTCACTCTGTGAATTGAGAAGCCAGCCTCTGTTGCGTGCTTTCTCGATATAGTCATCACCAATGAAACCAAAGGCAAAGTCGAGACCTGGTGACATAGCATCAGCAACATTCTTCTGACCAAAGACATCACCAACATTATTCATGAAGCCTGGCAGGGTGAGAGAATACTGATTCTTGTATGAAGCACTGATATTTCGTATCATCATAGCAAAGCGTGAGACGTACTGTAGAGCCTTATACCAACCCTTATCATCAAGAGGTTCGAGAGCAAGGACAGAAACCTTCATCTTCACAGCAGAGTCGGCTTTGTTGAAGACCATAATCTTATTTTCGTCAACCTTCTTGAACTTAATAGGTATTGTCTTACCATCTTCATCTTTTGCTGTAACAATGATACGTTTGGTTTTCTTACCATGAGTAAGAGTCATAGTTGTATCAGCAGGTATGGTGATAAGTTTTGAGAAGGTATTCTTCTTCTGTTGTGCCAGCAGCTTTTCCTTCTTCTCCTCATCTGTTGGTTCTGCAACTTTCTTCTTAGCATCTTCTGGAGACAATTCTTCACCTTCTGCTGCCAATTCTGTTTTCGATTTCTTTTTCTTCTGAGTAGTCTTTGACTTCTTCGAAGTATCAGGTTTGCTGGTCTTGTTAAACTTATCATTTACCTTCTTTAGGAAAGGTATATGGTTATAGAGTTTCTCCATAGCCATAGAAGAGTTGATATTGAGGGTACGATTGCTGGTTATGGTATGACCATATTTTATGTTGCCATACTCATCAGCAGAACCACGTGCCCAGTGATATGTAGCAGAATATGTTCCATCAGCATTGAGCCAATCGAAGATAGGCATCATGTTGAGTGGAAGCTTGTATGAAGCATTGAAATTTTGGTTGTAGTCGAGAGGTGATCCCATATGTCTGATACTCTGCCATACAGAGTCTTTCCATACAGCATAATCATCAGGAGCAAGGTCTTTATTTATCTGACGAATATTCTTTGGCTCTTCGATTTCTGCTCGTGTAGCACTCTGGAAAGAGAGGTGAAGATTCTTGGTGAGATCCCAACGTACTGAGAGGTCTCTGTTCCACAAGAACTGTGAAGAATATGTGACAAGAGAATCATTTACATTCTCAAGGTTCTCGAGGTCACGTTCCAAAGTTTCTGAATAGCTTCTTGTCATTTCTGTATTTGCAGAGATATTCTGAGGCAAATAGTTAAGGGCCCATTTCTTCAGAATTTCTGCATATTTAGACTTTGTCTTCCACTTCTTGAATGGCTCTAAAGGTTTATATACAGGAACCCATGAATAATTGATAGCACCACGCCAGGTGTCTTCATTGTCATATACCAATGTCTGTCCGTCAGAATGCTTGCTTGAATGGCTATATGAGAATGAGAAGTTTGCTGGGTCATAAGGCATAGGATGTCTCTTTGTAGCAATACCAAAACGTACTCCGGAGAGGGAGAGGTTCTTGCTGACAGTCCTTGCTACAGCAATGCTTTCAATAGAGTCTTTCTCATGTTTGTCAGCTGCACTCTCAAGGGCATCCTCAAGCAACATATCAGTATCGAGAGGATTGTACTTTGGAGCTGAACGTTCCTTGGTGTAACTATAGTAGAATGGTATTGTTACCTTTGCCTTTTCAGGGAAAAACTTACCCAGTTCCAAACTTGTGGTGACAGAATAAGTGCTATACTTATCCTGTGTGCGCTCTGTCACTTTCTGCTCCAAACCACCAAAGCCATCGCTGATATATTTTCCAGAAGCCTGCACACTACCCAAATCAGAGAGCTGGACATTGAGGTTTGCAGCAGCAGCCCAACCTCCTTCACTTTCTGGTTCGAGGAGACGCAATTCGTTAACCCATATCTCACCATCCTTTGTTTCTGAAGAAAGGTTTCGAACACCAATCATCATCGTAGAGACATTACCGAGAGAAGGATTACCCTTGACACTTATCTTGTTTGCCTGATTGTCGGAGTCATATTCAGAATATAGTTGATTGAGGGTTATCTTACCCTGTGCCTTCAATAGGTTTCGAGCTTTCTTCAACTGGGTGAGTTTCTTGAAGTCGATATCCATCATGTTTTCCTTTGGCCATACAGCAGCACAGTCGGCACTGACATATCCATTGTATTTTCCTGGAGGTGTTAACTTCAGTGGAATCTCATACTCATAATAGTTGTTGTTGTAGTCAGAACCAAGACGTACAAAGAGCGCCAGCTGGTTGTTCTGCAGATTTGTTGTGTTTACCTCGAGAGCATTAGCATGTGCAAACATCTGCAGCTTTTTGTAATAGCGCATATCGTAGTTGGTATTCTTATATACTGCTACAGCTCCATTGTGTCCCAGCTGTGAAACATCAAATCTCATAGCCTGCTCATTATTCTCTGTCAGCTGTGGCTGTGATGGATCAACTACACGAGAAATGCCTGGAGGCAAAACATAGTTAACAGGTTTCTTTTCATTATTTGCCTCGATACCTACTACAGATGCAGAGAATTTCTCAGAACCCTTTGTTGCAGCACCACTAAGTTGCTGGTCATAGATACGCCAGTCACCACGAACCAATGATAGGTCAGCAAGACGAAGAATAGTCTCTTCTTCAAAACCTTCCATATAGATACGCATAAAGCGAACAGAAGAGAAGTCGCTGATGCTACCGATGCGAGTACCACTATTGATAGGAATGCGCACCTGATACCATCTTACTGTCTCGCGATTACCATTTCTCAGTCCTACAGAAGCATCTCTGGTATCTACGATATAATTACCAGCTTCAACAGACATCTTGGATGGGTCTATCTCCATAACATAGTCATAATAGTTCTCTGACTCATTAAGGGTATAGTCTTGGTTGATATCTTCTACATCAGGTGTTGTTTTGTATGATGTGTCATATGACTCTGTTCTGTTTTCTGAATCTGGTGAGTTGCCTTGTGGGTTGTTGATATACTTATAACGGTCAAGGATAGATGCTTTCATATCATCCCAATCGGAACCACGGAAGTAATGGTAGTTATCACCAGCAGGGTCTTTCTGCATCGCAGTGCGAGCATCCTCATTCATTGTTGAAACACGATTGAGGAAGTCTGTATATCCTGGCCATGCTGCCTCTTCGGTATCATCAAGACCATTGAAACCTAAGTCCTGCTTTGCGCGAGAACCTGATGTGGTTGCAAAGGCGTATGTAACAGTATTCTCAACAGGAATTTTACCCCATGTGGTAGTATCGATTCTTGTTGAAGAAGATGTGGTGACAGGGAGTCCGCTTTCATAAAATTTCTTACCATCGAGAAGGATATCCTCACTGAGGTCACCAAGGTTGAAGTGCAGACGACCAGTATGTTTGGCACTCGTACCATCCTTGCTATGGTAGATAAATGGGTCCATCATCCAGAACTCTATATATTCGATGTTTGATTCCTCGAAGTTGTTCTGGTCGAGCTTTCTCATCATGCCACCCCAAGTGTAGTTCTTTTCCTCATCCTTAAATCTACCATTTTCGTCGAGGTTGGTATTGAAATTGTAAGGACCACGCTCCTTTGGATAGTATGCAAGGTTGAGGATATTCAAGGTTGTTGTTGCACCACTATATGTGCTCTGGCTACGGTTAGGATACAACTCGCTGACATATACCTCACGAACATAGTGGTTAGACAACTGCTCAAGGTCATTCTTGATGTGTGCAGGGGTTAGGGTAGAGGAGCGACGAGTGAAGAGAGGGTCAACATAATACCATGCAAGACGTGCTCTATGTTTACCAGATTCCAAAGTTCCCTTGTTTAGACTTAATCCATTCCATGCTAAGTCCTTACTCCTTGTAGGCACACTACTCAGTGTCCATGCTGCAGGGGTAGCAATATCGATGTTGTTGGTGCTGCTTTCGAAGTCATCAATATAAGAGGCATTGTCCTGTGTACCGCTGCTAATCTTGGAGAACAGTTTTGCAAATTCTGCATTAAACTGTATCTGTGAAGGTTGCTTTACGTGTAGGAAAGGAATCTTGTCAAGCATGTTGGTGAGCCATTGGCTTTCCTTCTTCCAGTTAATGTTGAAGCCCACCAAAGTATTGCTCATTGGCTCACTACCAGTTGTGACCTTGGTAGTGAGGCTTTGCTCTGAGAGATGTTGAAAAGTACCACTTAGCTGTAAATCCTTTGAGAAGTCATATTCCCAGTTGATACCAAACATCGACTTTCTCTGCATGCCATAATCGGTGTCACTTTCCAAAGAAACATTCACAGATGTACCAGCATCGATGATGCTCTGATTGAGAATTGTTACCTCACCAGCACTATAGTCAACAGAATAGTCAGAACCCTCAGTAAGTGTTACACCACCTGCTGTTACTACAACACTTCCCTGTGGCACGTTGTATGCACCCAGAGAGATGACATTGGCAGAAGAACCCTTATACTGTCCTACGAGTTTGTACCTGTTCTTTTCTGCCATTGCCTTTGCAGCAGTCTTTGTGGTATCGTAAAGCTCTTGGTAAATATATTTGTCTTTGTATGCTCCCTTGGCATTCAACTCTTTTGCCAATGCAGAACCGAATGGCTCTGTCTTAGGCAGGAAGACACGACCATTGGAAACTGTATATCCTTCTACAAAGTCGAAGTAACCATTACTCTTTATTCTGTTGTTAGCATCAAGGCGGTCTGCCCCCAACAGCTTTATCAAAGGTGTAGACTTTACTGCTGGCTCGGGGATATAGTTGACATATACTCCGATAGAGTCACTCTGGTACTTGATATCGAGTTTGAATTTCTCTTTCTGGATAGACGATGCAAGATAGTAAACGTTACGCATCATCAATGACCAGTTAGGTTGTGAAGGAGTGTTGTTGGAATTCTTCAGCGACTTAACAAAGATAGCACTTGAGACATCAGTATTATCAGAAGAGAATTCACCCACCTGATATGTCATACCATTATAAGTGTATTCATATGCTATTGCTAACACCTGATCTGTCTGCAACTGGGTTTTCAAAGAGATATAACCCATTGACTTGTTGACTGTATATTCTGATGTTGATAGCAAGCGAGCCTTTTCTATCTTCTCATAGTTAAGTCCGCTATTTGCCAACACTTCACTTGCCATAGTGACATTACGAGCTTCTACATACTGGCTATTCAGTTGGCTATAAAGTCCGCTGGCAGCATTCTGGGTATTACTGCTGGTGCCTGCAACTTTTCCTCTGTTAGGATTTGTAGCGCTGGCACTCTCACCTAAATCAGCAAAGGCTATGAGGTCACGAGTATTTGAAGATGATCCTGTCTTGTTAGTTACCCAAACTTCTACACGATTGATGGTGATACCAGTTGTTATATTTGGGAGTGTTGCCATCCAGCGGTCATAGTTCTCACGGAAAAACATACCCATGAAGAAGTGACGGTTTTCTTCGTAGTTGGCAACATTTAATTCGAATGGGGTAGTTTGTGTGCCACCTTTTGTGCTGACACTTGATGAGGTCGATTTCTTCTGTGATACAACAGTTTGCAGTTTCAGTTTTCCGAACTGCATATCTGTTCTGATACCGAAGAGTGATTGTGCACCCTGAATGAGTGAAGAATTGCTTGGGAAGGAGACATTACCTGCTTCAACGAGTTTGATGATTTCGTCTTCTTTACCTTCATACTTCAGTTTCAGGTTTTGTGCATCATAGTCGAAAGTAGCATCTGTGTTGTAGTTCAGATTCATCCTCATCTTGTCACCGATGCTACCAGTGACATTGACGTTTATCTTCTCGTCAAAGTCTATTGTTGTTGTCTTACGATTGCGGATAGGGAGAGAAGGATTATCAATATTCTTCAATGTTGCACCCAGTTTTATTTCGGCTGTTCCCTGGGTCTTTATTCTGATGCCTCCAGGGCCGAAAATCTTTTCTGCAGGACCAAGGTCGAAGTGCATATCGGTAAAGTCAAATTTCTCTTTACCCTTCTTCTCGAAAATTTCGGAGTTCTTTTTGCGGAAATAATCAGAGAAGAGGTGCTTCTCTGTCCATTTTGTGAATTCCTGCTGGTCCATCATGATGGGGGCAGCCACCCAAGTGTTTCCTATCTTTTTTCCAATGACATAACGCTCTAAGGTGTCGTTATATTCTATCTTCTGTTGCAGATTCTCAGGATTCTGCAAGTCTGCAGATTTTGTCTGCATGTCGTCATAGGTTACAGGGGTTGTCTTCTGTACCTTCCATCGAGGTGTTACCTCTTCTGTTTTCTCCTTGTCATCCTTCTCTGTCTCGTCATCGGGCATTATGCGAGAATAGGTCATAGCAGAACCTGCTATAACCAGCATAAGCATCATTATGAGAGTCAGTTTTTTCACTTAATGAGTTTCAGAGCTTGTTTGATGACTTGTTCTACAGGCATATCAGGATTGCCACGTAGAATTTCCGTAACAACCTTGTTGCTTGGCGCCTGTGCAAAGCCCAGCATAGTGAGGGCTCCAACTGCTTCTTCTCTTGTCTGACTATTGATGTTGGTATCCAACCTTCCTACTTCGCCAGTATTGCCAGCATCAAATGTCTCAGCAATAAGTCCACTCTGTGTCATCTTGTCACGCAGGTCAACTATGATGCGTTGTGCAGTTTTCAGCCCGATTCCCTTTACACCCTTCAGAGCCTTCTCATTGCCTGAAGCAATGATGTTAACCAATTCTGTGGCACTTGTAGCGCTGAGTATCATGCGAGCAGTATTGCTGCCGACACCGCTTACGGTTATCAGCATACGATATATCTCACGCTCCTGTTTATTGTAAAAACCATAGAGGGTATAGCTGTCGTCACGACCTCCTGTTACGAGAGATTCGTCAACATACAGTTTTACTTCCTTCTTGCCCTGTATGGCACTAAATGTATTGAGGGATATGTTTAAAAGATATCCTATACCATTCACCTCTACAACAGCTTCTGTAGGGTTAATCTCTGTCAGTTCGCCTTTAATGTATTCTATCATTATGCGTGTGTGCGAAACTATGCGCACTAATAGAAAAACGCACGCACACAAAATATATTGTGTACGTGCGAAATTTTAACTTTTTATCTTAAAACCTGAAACTTGAAACCTTTTTACCGTTAAAGTTCTTCTTTCAACTCTTCAAGTTCTTCCTTGAGTCGCTCAATCTTCTGCTTCATGGTGTCGATAAGGCTGTTGCCCTTCTTGCTTGAAGCAGTCAGGAACAGGAGGTTGTTCTCCATTGTAGCGAGTTCTTCCTTCTTTTCATTATATCTCTTCTGAGCAGACATTGGATGACCTCCGCCTTGAGAAGAATGATTTGCTTTTGCAGCATTTCTGCGCATTTTGCGCATTTTTCCGTATGCCTCGTCCAAAGCCTCACGATAAGCATCATACAGATTATCCTTCTCTTTGAATGGTACATGACCGATGGCTGCATATTCGTCCTGCAGGGCCTTGATAGCCTCCTGAGTGCATTCTTCATCATTTTCTGCCAAAGCCTTAACCTTTGCAATCACTTCTTGCTTCTTCTGCAGGTTTTCCTGCTGCTCAGAGCGAGCACCAGCAGTTGCAGCATTACGTGCCTCGAAGAATTTATTGCAGGCAGCAATGAAGTCGTTCCACAACTGGTCACCAATCTTTCTTGGTACCATACCGATGGTCTTCCATTGTTTCTGCAACTCAATCATCTTGTCGGCTGTTGCCTTCCATTCTGTAGAGTCTTGCAGAGCCTGTGCAGCCTTTACCAATTCCTCCTTCTTGGTGATGTTCTCCTGGAAACTTTCCTTGAGTTGTGTAAAGAACTCATTCTTAGCAGAGAAGAATCTGTCACAAGCAGCACGGAAACGTTCAAAAATCTTTACATTCATAGACTTTGGAGCGAAGCCTATCTTTTTCCATTCTGCCTGAATATCAATGATTTCCTTACTCTTTGCTTCCCAGTCGTTGCTGTTCTTCAGTTCCTCTATATTTATCATCTCGACCTTGTCGCACAGTTCGGCCTTCTTTTCAAGGTTTTCTTCCTCCTGTTTGCGAATATTGTCGAAATGCTCTGCATGCCGTTTGTTGACGATGCTGCTGGCTGCCTTGAAACGTTGCCATATCTCTTCACGCAACTCCTTTGCTACAGGTCCGATTTCGCGGAATTGGTTATGCAATTCCTGAAGGCTGTGGAAGGCGCTGATGACATCCTCTTCATTGCCCAGTTTTTCCGCTGCTTCGCAAAGTGCGGTCTTTGCCTCAAGATTCTTCTTGAAGTCATATTCACGAGCCTCGAAATTCAGCTTCAGCAGGTCATAGAACTGCTCCAGACACAATTTGTAGCTATTCCACAGTTCTGCAGCATTCTCTGGTGGTACAGACTTTATCTCATGCCATTCATCCTGAAGGCTCTTCACCTCTTTGTAAGCCTCATGAATATCCTCAGCTTCTGTGAGGGCCTTGATGCGTTCTATTATTTCCTGCTTGCGTTTCAGATTAGCCTGTCTTTCCTCTTCACGCTGTTTGAACAGCTCCTGACGCTTTTCCTTTATCAGCGCCATTTCAGCCTTATATTCTTCTTCAACAGGGTCTTGTGCTACAACGTATTCTGCGGCGTCACCACCTCCGTCAATAAATGCCTTTAACGATGCTTCACGTTCTTGGTTTAGCAGAAAATAGAAAGCGGTTTTAAGGTGATCGAGTTCTGCCTTTGTGATTTCTTCTTCACCATGAGCAAGTGTCTTAACGCGTTCCAGCACTTCCTCCTTGGTAGCATAGAGATGCTTTTCTTGAGAGTCTTCCATAGTTGTTTTCAGTATTGCGAAATTGTTTATTTTCTTATTTATTAGTTTTTTATGCATCATGTAGTACACAAAAATGCTGTGCAAAAGTAGGTAAAAGATTCCAAACATGCAAATTTTTATCCAAAAAAGTTTATTTTCTTCCTTATTGTATCACATATTATTATTATATTTGCACCCGAATATGGCTTGGAAACATACATATCGTTGCAATAATTGTGGATATTCTGCAGAAGTATATGAGGGTAGGGGACACTTCCGTCAGAAGATAAGTGCCATATATTGCCCAGAGTGCAGTAGCATCCAGAATATCGTTGTCGGAGGCATTATAGCCGATGTTGCACCATCCTTCAGCAGCGAAGTCGGCAGACTTTGTCCCAAATGTGGTAATGACAACATCAGATTGTGGGATATGCACACCTGTCCCAAATGCCAAAGCCAGATGCAAAAAACAGACGAAAAAGAATTCTGGACGTGAGATAGATGAAACATAGATTATTCCTTATTATATTAGCTATACTGACATCCTTGCAAATACAGGCGCAGAGGATATTGGAGGGCGTTGTGAAGGATAAGGAATCAGGCGAGGTTTTGCCATTTGCTCACATCTATTGTCAAGGTAGGCTGGCAACGATGAGTAACAGTCAGGGAGAATTTGCGTTGGTAGCAGCCCCAAGTGATGTAATACGAATTACTTTCTTGGGGCATAAGTCCGTAAGTATCGTTGCAAGCGAATTGCCAAAGGTGGTGTGGCTGAAGGCATCAATGCAATATCTGCCAGAAGTTGTTGTGTTGCCTGCTTATAGTTTGATAAAAGATATCACTAGAAAAACTGCTAAGGCATTAAAGAAATGGAAGGACGAAAAGAGTATCTATTTCTTTCGTCAATCCACCTTTGTCGATGGTACCCAACGTAATATGATGGAAGCTTTTTTTGATGCCTACTGTGCATTGAGGGCTTCAAGTTTCAAGTTGATTACTGGGCGCATCGCAGAGGGTGGGGATGTATTCTATGGTGCAGACCTTTATAAGCTGTCACAGATACGACTGCTGGAAAAAGACAACAAGAGAGTATCCTATATTGAGACCATAGTGCCGCTCGACCTGCATTTCAATGATAATTATGATACCAGCATCAGCAAGGTGGAATATGATGGACAGATTCTCTATGAGATACAGTTCTCTCCAAACAGGGCATCACGTTTTAATAAAATAGTCACAGGGACACTCTATGTGGATGCAGAACAACTGTTGCCAGTAAAGATGCTGGGAAAGATAAAAAATCTTACTGTGGTACATAGAAGTATAGAGGGAAGCATTGATGGAGAAACACTGCCCATTGATATTTCTTTTGATGTCTCATTCAGCATAGAACGCAAGTTCCCGGAAGTGACGTCTGTGATAATCAATTCTGCTTATAAAGACAAACATCATGACTATCGTTTTCTGTCATTATTATATAATACGGGACGTGATAAACTCGATTCCCCAAAGAAATCATATTACATATTCGACCTGAGAAAGCAGATAAAAAAGCGTCGTTTCAACCAGGAATTCTGGAATAGCCACGAAACATTAAAACGCACAGACTTGGAAAAAATGCTTAATGACCTCCAGAAAGAATAAAAATAAATTTTTAATCTTTTACGACTACTAAATAAAAGAAAAACCGTCTTTTTCTTGCCGGTATCGGCAAAAAGTGTTACCTTTACACCGAAATAGTATTAAGAAACCTTGCCGATAGAAAGATATGGAATTTCAAAATAAATTAGGGTGGGTGTCATCGCTGTAATCGTAATCGGTGGGTTAGATGGCTGATGGCTGAAAAATTGAAACTAAGAGACGTAGAACTAAACTTTTTCCCTTTATTTTTGGAGGATTGAAAATTAATTAGTAATTTTGCCCTCAGAAATTTCGAAAAGATTTATTTATAAAGAAGGAGAGAAATATATGTGTACTGTTACATTGTCTTACAATGAAAATAACAAGATGGCTGCTGAAAAGTTGGCAGTATTGCTTGGCACAGGGTTATTTGAAAAGGTTGACATAGAAGATTTAGATATTGCAGATAATGATTCCATGCTGTCTGATGATGACTTGGCATTATCCCTTGACAAGGATAGTTATACCCCAGAGGAATTAAGGGAGATGCTTGTAAATGACGTAAAAGAGATGTACGGTGTCAAAGATGCAATATAAATATGCTATTAAGCCACTGGCAATCGTAAAAATAAGAAAGTTCTACAGAAATGTCCACAGGAGATATCCTAATATATACTCCTATGATGATATGATCCGATATGTCAACACCACAGTTGACAATATATACAGAATAGAAAGAACCTTATTAAGGCGTAAACCAATAATCGATCGATGGCAAGAGTGGTATATGGCTCATGCTGGCAAATGGTATTACGCATATTCTATAGATGGAGATACAATAACAATACACGATGCCTGTCATGCACAAAACATGAAATAGGGTAGGTGTCATCGCTGTCATCTGTCATCGGTGGGGAAAGTAATTTTTAGAATTCCAAATACTTTTTTATGTTGATAACACTTTGTATCTAAAGAAAATTATCATAAAAGTTGATTTTTAGGTGAAAATATTTGGTAGAATCAACTTTTATGTTTATCTTTGCAGCAGCAGGAGGACAGCATATGAAGACAAACAAGATAAAGGACGAGATTCGTAGTACTATCTCACCAGAAATGAAGTTGCAGATGGAGTTATCTGTAGCTATAGCAAATCGTGTATATGAAATTCTTGAAGCAAAAGGAATGTCACAAAAGGACTTTGCTAAACTGTTAGGAAAGACAGAAACGGAGGTAAGCAGATGGCTTTCAGGAACCCATAATCTTACGATGGCGACAATCTGCAAGATTTCTGCTGCCCTTGGTGAAGAAGTCATTAGGGTTGTCAACTATTCGTATCATCCAGAATGCAACTATGATGCAATAGTTGCAGAGCCTTTTATGGAAAAATAAAGATAATCAACAGATGAAGAAAAGAAGTCCTATACATGCATATAAACGATTGTTGGCTGATGACCACGACTGGGATTATGCTTACCTCATTGCTCTGGAGAAGAAGAAACTTCAGCGTATGCATGACTGTATAAAGCAGGAATGTCATTTGGAAAACAATGCTATCGTGGTTCGTGATATTTCTATCTGCATTCGTTTGATTGACATTTTTATGGAGAACGATGCTGCATATAACACATGGCTTCACAAATCCTATTCTGGCGAGATGAAGTTTCGCAAACTGGAAAATGGAAAATACGAAATGTATGATCCTGACAGAAAAACCATAGCTGATTTTCCTGTATATGTGAATGTGAGAAATGAGCGTCGTTTCTTTCGTGCTACTCCCATTAAAGATGCACAGCAGCAAGGAAACAGGGATTTGATTATACACGATACAATAAGGCTACGCATACAAAAGGCGCTACACCTTTATCACCTAATCAGAGAATATAATCTGCTGACGTGGTGGGACTAACCTTTCACCTGTCAATTATCACCTTTCACCTGTCAATTATCACCTTTCACCTAA
>CAMNHS010000004.1 GCA_946539635.1 uncultured Prevotellaceae bacterium | reverse complement strand
GGATGAAGGTGAGGTTTTTGTATTCGAAAGGAACTTGGAAGCACATCCATGTAGGCTGGTTGACACGTGGCAGGTTCACCACCCGCTTGTCGTTGAAATACACCTTCAGCGCACGCTTGTTGAACGACAGTGCTACATGATTCCAGCCCTTCTTGAATGAGTACACAAAATCACCCTTCTTGTTTCCATTGAAATAATAAGTATGCTCCGAAAAAGAACAAACGGCATGAGCCAGGACAAATGCCGTCAGATCACCACCGTCACCTCCTGTTTGAGGAAATTCAGAACGGTCCTTAGTAACGGCAAGAATCAGCTTCATGTCGTTCAGACCAATATAGTCGTCATTGCCCGGAACCTTATCCGTAGGCCAGTAGTAGAAGTCATACTCGATGGTAAATTCCTCCGGCAGATAGGCTCCCTGCTCCTTGATAAGCGGCTGTATTTGTGCATTGTCCGTCGGATTGATAGCCTTCACGCCACCAAGGGTCTTGGTCTCTACGGTTCCACTGAACATATCCCACTTAGACGGAAACTCACCCACCTGCTCTGCTGTAACATCATCCTGGAACAAGATGACAGAGCCACGCTTGAAGTCAGATGACGTAGCTGCGACAGGGTCGGCCTCCTTAGTAGGCACGTCTACCTCAGCAGCCTTCTCGCCCTTCGACGTCTTGCCCTTCACGGCACCAGAGGCCTCATCCTCGGCCTTGTCGAGCACTTTGTCCATTCCCTTGTCAACGTTCGAATCAATTTTGTTCTTAATCTTTTCCGTGGCCTTGTCCTTCAACTTGTTAAGCCATCCTTGCGCACTAACGCCTGTTGACATTGCGAAAAGCAATGCTAAGGCAATCATCATTTTCTTTGTGTTCATAATTGTAATTGGTTAGGTTAAAAGTTTTCGGGGACAAAGATAGTTATTTTCCTTGTTATTGCAAAATAATAACGGATTTTTTTTCGTTTAACTACATAAAATATCTATTGACAACCATAAACAAAAGACTTGCAGTTCAAATGACTGCAAGTCCTTTTTTATTATTAGTTGCTATTCTTAGTTCCGGAACACAATCTCACCGTTCTGGCTATCGACGGTGATTGGCTTATCCTTCGACACCGTACCGGCAAGGAGTTGCTTGCTGAGGGCGTTGAGGACGTCGCGCTGGATGGCACGCTTTACAGGACGTGCTCCGAAATCGGGGTCGAAGCCTGCCTCGGCCAACGTAGCGACTGCAGCATCGGTGACGTTCAGCTCGAAACCTTGCGCCTGAAGCATCTTGGCAACACGGTTCATCTGCAGACGGACAATGTCGCTAATCTGGTCTTTCGTAAGCTGACTAAAATTGATGATTTCGTCGATACGATTGAGGAACTCCGGACGGATTGGGGGCTTCACCATGCCATTGCCGTCGAGGATTGGAGCCTTGCCGTAAAGCTGGTCCTTGGTGAGGTTGGAAGTCATGATGATGATGGTGTTCTTGAAGTTCACCACCCTACCCTTCGAGTCAGTCAGACGTCCGTCGTCGAGCACCTGCAGGAGGATGTTGAAGACGTCCTGATGGGCCTTCTCTATCTCGTCGAAGAGCACTACGGAGTATGGCTTACGGCGCACCGCCTCGGTCAGCTGTCCGCCCTCATCATAGCCCACGTAACCCGGAGGAGCACCGATAAGACGGGAGACAGAATATTTCTCCTGATATTCGGACATATCGATACGTGTCATGAGCGACTCATCGTTGAAGAGATAGTCGGCCAGGGCCTTTGCCAGTTCTGTCTTTCCGACACCCGTAGTGCCGAGGAATATGAAGGAGGCAATAGGACGTTTAGGGTCTTGCAAGCCGGCACGGCTACGGCGCACAGCATCTGAAACGGCTGTGATGGCCTCGTCCTGACCTATGACACGGTTGTGGAGTTCCTGCTCAAGATGCAACAGCTTTTCGCGCTCACTCTGCATCATACGGGAGACAGGTATGCCCGTCCAACGTGACACCACCTCCGCGATGTCATCGGCAGTAACCTCTTCCTTCAGGTACTTATTCTCGGACGTAGCCGTGGCATTCTTCACCTTTGCCTCGAGGTCTTTCAGTTTGCCGTAGCGTATCTCTGCCACCTTGCCGTAGTCACCCTCGCGCTCAGCCTTCTCGGCCTCGAAGCGCAGGCGCTCCATCTCTTGTTTAGCCTGCTGCACTGACTCTGCGGCATTCTTCTCCTTAACCCACTCGGAGCGCATGCGCATCTCCTCGTCTTGCAGTTCGGAGATGGTCTTGTTGAGTTCCTTCAGCTTTGCCTCGTCCTTCTCACGCTTGATGGCCTCGCGCTCTATCTCTAACTGCTTCAGCTTTCGTGTCAACTCGTCCAGTTCCTCCGGCACAGAGTCGCGCTCCATACGCAGCTTGGCAGCCGCCTCGTCCATGAGGTCTATCGCCTTGTCGGGCAGAAAACGGTCGGAGATATAACGCTCCGAGAGAGTGACGGCAGCGATGCAGGCGTCATCCTGGATACGTACCCTGTGGTGGTTTTCGTACTTCTCCTTCAGTCCCCTGAGGATTGAGATGGCTGACAACTCGTCTGGCTCATCAACCATAACAATCTGGAAACGACGCTCCAGGGCCTTGTCCTTCTCAAAATATTTCTGGTACTCGTTCAGCGTAGTAGCACCGATGGCACGCAGCTCACCACGCGCCAGTGCTGGCTTCAGGAGGTTTGCGGCATCCATAGAACCGTCGCCACCGCCGGCACCAACGAGGGTGTGTATCTCGTCGATGAAAAGGATTATCTTGCCCTCAGACTGAATGACGGCATTGATGACGCCCTTCAGACGCTCCTCAAACTCGCCTTTATATTTCGCACCTGCCACGAGGGCACCCATATCGAGGGTATATATCTCCTTCTCTTTCAGATTCTCAGGCACATCGCCGCGCACAATACGTTGCGCAAGGCCTTCGGCAATGGCTGTCTTACCAGTACCTGGCTCACCAATGAGGATAGGATTGTTCTTGGTGCGTCGTGACAATATCTGCAAGACACGACGTATCTCGTCGTCCCTGCCTATAACTGGGTCGAGCTTACCATTCTTGGCATCGCTGACCAGATTCTTGCAGAAGCGCTCAAGGGCTTCTTTCGGATTCATTTGTTGTTCTTGATTAAACATGTCTCTTTCTCCTTTTTATTTGATTAACTGTTAATGTTTATTGCTTATTGGTTATTGACCTTTGACAGTCAATCACCTTCTCGCAAAGGTCATACCACGAACCGCGAGTGCGTCAACATGACACCTTATTATGACAGTCTGTCACTCGAAATTCACCATATTTCACGAAAAAGACAACATTTTATTATTTTCATTTGGATATTTGCTCACTAAATTGTACCTTTGCACGCGGATTATTTTTATATGGTAAAATTCTCGATTATAACATGTACCTATAACGCAGCGATGTTACTGGAGCGCACTATGAAAAGCGTAGCAGAGCAGGTATATCCGTACTATGAGCACATCATAATGGACGGCTGTTCCAGCGACCGTACAGTGTCTGTGGCACAGGAATATGCCGAGAAAGACAAACGCATCATAGTACACAGCGAAAAAGACAGCGGTCTGTATGACGCCATGAACAAGGCCCTGAATCTCGCAACTGGTGACTATATAGTATTCCTGAATGCTGGCGACAAGCTGTTCAACGAAGCTACCTTGGAAGACATCGCAGGAAAACTGAAATACGGTAACAAGCCGTCCGTGGTATATGGCTATACAGACATTGTAGATAACATGGGGATATTCCTCCACCCTCGCCGCCTGCAGCCACCACGAGACCTTACATGGAGGAGTTTTAAGTGGGGCATGCTCGTATGCCATCAGGCTTTTTACGCAAGAGCCGACCTGGCAAAAAAGACACCATACGACACCACATACAAGTATTCTGCCGACGTAGATTGGTGCATCCGCATCATGAAAACTGGAGAGGCAGACGGTGTAAAGACCCTGAACACAGGACTGACCCTGTGCGACTATCTGGACGGCGGAATGACAACAGCACATCAATGGGAGTCGCTGAAGGAGAGGTTCAGAATAATGACAAGACACTACGGCATCGCAACGACGCTCCTCATGCACGGATGGTTCTGCATCAAGGCAGCAGGACGCGCCATCAACAGACAGATAAAGAAGAAAATAAAACATAAGAAAAAATCAAGCAATAAAAAGTGACACGATTATTATTTTTAACATTTTGCGCCCTTCTGCCTTTGGCATCGCTGAATGCTGAAATACTGTCCCTCGACTCTTGCCGAGCACGAGCACTGAGGAACAACAAGCAGTTGAGCATAGCAAAGGTAAAGAGAGACATCGCAGAAAACACGCGGAAAAGCGTAAGAACGAAGTATCTGCCACACATCGACGTGACAGGAGGATATATGTACTCCTCACGCTCTATATCACTGCTGAACGAGGAACAGCAGGCAATGCTGCCGCACATGGGTACAATCGGTTCACAGGAAATGCTACACCTGATTGGCAATACCCTCACGCCCGCCGATCGTGCCACAGGAAGACAGATAGTCACCAACCTCCTGACAAAGATGACCACGCAGGGACTGATAAACCCTGCGGAAGCACAGGCTCTGCTATCCATGGGACAAAGACTTGGCGGACTGATAGGAGTCAGCGATGCCCTGATGAAAGACATAAATGCCACAGGGCAGTCGATAGTTGATGCCTTCAACACCAACACCCATCATATGTTCATGGCATCGGCAATGCTGACACAGCCTATCTACATGGGCGGCGCCATAACCGCTGCCAACAAAATGGCTGACATAGGCGAGCAGATGACGGCAACAGGCATCGAGAAGACAGAACAGGAAATAATCTACAACACCGACAACACCTATTGGCTCGTGGTATCGCTGAAGCAAAAGCAGCGCCTGGCAACAAACTATCTCGACCTCGTGAAGAAACTGAACAGCGATGTCCACAAAATGATAGATGAAGGCGTTGCCACAAGAGCAGACGGACTGAAGGTAGATGTCGCAGTGAACGAGGCCGAGATGACCCTGACAAAGGTGGACAACGGACTGTCGTTGGCAAAGATGTACCTGTGCCAGATTTGCGGCATGGACCTCGAAAGCAACATATCACTGGTTGACGAGGAAGTGGCACAAGACATCACATATAGCGGCGACACCGAAGAAATAGGAAAAGACTTCTCGGCTCGCCCAGAATTGACTCTGTTGTCAAAGAGCATAGACCTTTCAAAAGAGAAGACAAAACTGGCAAGAGCCGGCTACCTGCCACAGATAGCACTGACAGGCGGTGCCGTATTCTCAAACCCCAGCGTATATAATGGTTTCGAAAGAAAATTCAAAGGAGCCCTCACCGTAGGAGTAATGATGAGAGTACCGGTTCTCGACTGGGGCGAGACAGCATACAAGATACGTGCCTCAAAAAACTCTACCAGAATGGCGGAGCTAACTTACAATGAAGCTGAAGAGATGATAAGTCTGCAAGTAAGCCAATGCTCTTTCAAACTGAAAGAGGCTCACAAACACCTCGCAACGGCATTGGGGGACATCAGGAGCGCAGAGGAAAACCTACGCTGTGCCAACTTAGGCTTTAAAGAAGGCGTAATAAGCACTACTGACGTAATGGCTGCACAGACAGCTTGGATGAAAGCACAAACAGCAAAGATAGACGCAGAGATAGACGTCAAGACAGCAGAGGTGGCAATGAAGAAAGCCATCGGAAAACTATAAAATGAAGAAAGGAAAGAAAAATGACAAAGGGAAAAGCAAAAAATAATAGTGTATTGATAGCACTCGGAGCATTCATAGTAGTAGTGCTCATAATCGGTATGATAGGTTTCTTCGCCATCGGCAGGGATGCTGAAATCATCCAGGGGCAGATTGACGTAGAGGAATATCGCGTTTCCAGCAAGGTGCCTTCACGCGTCCTTCATATCTATGTAAAAGAAGGTGACTACGTAAACGTCGGCGATACACTCGCCATCCTTGAAGCGCCAGAGTTATCTGCAAAGGCTACTCAGGCGCAAGGTGCCATTGATGCCGCAACAGCACTCAGCAATATGGCAAACAACGGTGCCCGCAAAGAGCAGATAAAGGGTGCATACGAACTATGGCAGCAAGCCAAGGCTGCAAAAGAAATTGCCGAAAAGTCATATAACCGCGTACAACGTCTCTTCGACGAAGGCGTCATGACAGCCCAGAAGCGAGATGAGGCATACGCCATGTTCAAGGCATCCGAGGCACAAGAGAAAGCTGCAAAAAGCCAGTATGACATGGCAGTAAACGGAGCACGCGAAGAAGAAAAAGCAGCAGCAAAGGGACAGGTAAAGGCATTCTCCGGACAGATGGACGAGGTGAAGGTTTACGAAAAGGAAACAATACAGATTGCACAGATAGCCGGAGAGGTTGCAACAATCTATCCAAAAGTAGGAGAGCTCATCGGCAGCGGTTCGCCAATAATGACAATATCCATCATGGACGACCTGTGGGGAGCCTTCAATATGCGTGAAGACCAACTTAAAGGTCTGAAGAAAGGCGATACATTCACAGCATATCTGCCTGCTTTTGATAAAGAAATAGAAATGAAAGTGTCAAGCATAAAAGACCAAGGCAGCTATGCTACATGGAAAGCAACAAAGAGCAATGGTCAGTTTGACATGAAAACCTTCGAGGTTAAGGCACGTCCCACGAAGAAGTTTGACGGTTTGAGGCCAGGAATGAGTGTTATAGTTAGATAATGCGCGAACTCTTCGTCAGGGAAATACATATATTGTTGGTACACCCTATATACATCATGTGTATGGTGGTGGCACCGCTATTGATAACGTTCTTCTTCACATCCTTGATGGACGAAGGAGCACCGCAAGATTTGCCGATAGGCGTTGTTGACCTTGACCAGACAACGACAACTCGTAAGCTGACCCGCATGATAGATGCGTTCCAGAGCACAAAAGTAGTAGCCCACTACCCCTCTATGGACGAAGCCCGTCATGCCATACAGAAGAATGATATATACGGTTTCCTGCTTTTCCCAAAAGACATGACAAGTGACATGCTTGCCTTCCGTCAACCAAAGATGTCATTCTATTATAGCAACACCTCGCTGACTGCCGGCTCGCTGATATATAAAGACATGAAGACAGTCTGTATGCTGGCTGCTGCCGGCGTAGGGCAAGGCGTCATGCAGGCAAAGGGTATGACACCGGAGCAGATAAAGGCAGCACTCCAGCCAATAGCTCTCGACACACACCTTATCGGCAATCCATGGGTAAACTACAACTTTTATCTCAGCACAATGCTGATACCTAACACCATCATATTGCTCATATTCCTTGTAACGGTATATTCGCTCGGAATAGAGATAAAATTCCGTATGCGACGCGAAAACGACAGAGATAACAAAGGATGGTTAGAGATGGCACACGGAGACTTCGGTATGGCAATATTCACAAAGATACTACCACAGACACTTGTCTTCATCTGTGTATTCATACTGGTGTACTCTTATCTGTTCGGCTGGCTACACTTCCCACATCCTGGAGGATTCTGGAGAATAGTATTGCTCGCTTTCCTCAGCGTAGTATCGGCACAGGGATTTGGAGTTTTCATCTTCGGACTTATACCATCTATGCGTATGGCGATGTCCGTATGTTCTCTTTGGGGAGTTCTGAGTTTTTCGATGGCAGGAACCGCATTCCCAGTCTTCGCTATGGACGCACCGCTGCAAAGCGTATCGTGGATGTTCCCAATGAGACATTACTACCTCATATACCAACTCTGCATACTTAACACTTATCCACTGACAGACGTACTGATAAATATTTTTGCGATGCTTTCACTCGGATTCTTACCATTATTCGTAATAAAACGCATAGAACGTGCTTTTGTCAACTACGCCTACGAACCATAAAAAATCCACACTTATACAGAAAAGGTATTGAAAACACTTAACACCATATTTGACGCATGGCTGGATGAGCTGAAGATGATTTCCAAAGACGAAGGCGTTTTGCTATTCTTTTTGTTCCTCCCCATTGCCTATCCCCTGATTTATTCGTGGATATACAACAACGAAGTAGCACGCGAGGTTCCTGTTGTACTGATAGACAATTCACACTCGGCAAAATCACGTGAATTTGCACAGAAATACGATGCCTCTCCTGATGTCTGCATCGCATACCGTTGCGGCAACATGTCGGAAGCTAAGAGCCTCATCGGAAAAGAAGAAGCCTATGGTATCATCTATATACCTCACGACTTTGACAAATGCCTTGGACGACATACCCAGGCACACATCAGCATATACTGCGACATGAGTTATATGCTGGCATACAAAGCCATTTACCAGACAGCCACAGCAGTATGCAGCGATATGGGAGCAACTGGCTTTTCTCCATTGTATTTCGAGGAAGTACCAATATTCAACACCACAGGCGGATATGGTAACTTTATCATTCCGGGAGTCTTGGTTCTCATCATACAGCAAGCCCTGTTACTCGGTGTAGGCATGATAGCCGGAACACGACGAGAGGAACGCTACTACAAAAAAATACCAGACCAGGAATGGAAGATTGCTGGTATGTTGGGGCACAGTTTTGCATACCTCATGATATTCAGCATCATGCTGACTTGGATAACCCTCGTAGTACCAAGAATCTTTGGGTTCGTCAGTCTTGTTCACGGTTCTACCCTATTCCACTTCCTCGTGCCATACCTGCTGGCGTGCGTATTTTTTGCCATTACGGTCAGTTCTTTTGTAAGATACCGCGAAAGCGTAATGCTCATAGTTGTCTTCACATCACTGCCAATGTTGTTCCTGAGCGGTGTCAGTTGGCCGCTGAGCAGTATTTCGGGGTTCTGGCAAGGAGTGTCATACGCATTCCCCAGCACTTTCGGAGTAAGAGGATTTATACGAATGAGCAGCATGGGGGCAGAACTTGCCGATGTACAACATGAATACTTGGGGCTATGGATACAAGCTATAGTGTATTTCTTCCTTTCGTGCACAATATATCAGTTACGCGGACGTTTTCTTTATAAAAGCCAAGATTCAACAACAAAATAATTATGCATAAATTGTTTTCAACCAGCCTATCTATTTTTCTCTTGTTCTTTACACTCACTTTGTCAGCACAGAGCATGTCTGATGACCAAGTAATGAAATTTATCTTAAAAGAGCACAATTCCGGCACTTCACAAGCACAGATTGTATCCAAGCTGGTAGCTAAAGGTGTAAATATCAACCAAATACGTCGCATCAGAAAGAAATACGAAAAAGAAATACAAGGAAAGAGTCTTGGTGCCATTGCAGATAAGACTGTCGACGACGCTGGGCAAATGATGCGTCAGAATAATGGAAATGATAAAAGATTCTCACAGGTAAATCCTGAAGAAACAGATAAAGTTCTTGATTATTACAATGACAAGAACAGGAACAAAAACACGAGTCTTAGCAAGAAGAATAGTAATTGGAATAATTATGACGACGAAGACGAAGAAGGTACGGAGATAGATGACAGACTCTATAAAAATACATCTGAAAACAAGGAAATGCTCTTCAATGGTAACAAGGTTTTTGGTAGAGACATCTTTAACAACACCTCTCTTACATTCGAGCCAGCCATGAACATTGCTACACCTCAGAATTATGTTATTGGTCCTGGAGACAATATTAAACTTGACATATATGGCGCATCACAGAAGAGTGACGTATATATCGTCAGCCCTGATGGCGACATCACCGTTGAAGGTTTCGGCCCTATCCATGTAAGCGGTATGTCCGTAAGCAGGGCTCAATCTCACATTCGTTCTACATTAGGCTCACGCTACTCTTCTTCCAGCATAAAGATTGGATTGGGGCAGACTCGCACCATCACCATTAATGTCATGGGAGAAGTTCAAGCACCAGGTACCTACACGCTATCAGCCTTTGCAAGTGTTTTCCATGCCCTATATATGGCAGGCGGTATCAGTGAACTCGGTACGCTGAGAAACATTAAGGTTTTCCGTCGTGGTTCCCTCATTACCGTCGTTGATGTTTACGACTATATTCTTAACGGCAAACTAACAGGCAATGTTCGCCTTCAAGACAACGACGTTATCGTTGTTGGTACATATGACGCCATGGTATCCATTAAAGGCAAGGTTAAGCGTCCGATGTACTACGAAATGAAAAAAACAGAAAGCATAGCATCATTACTTAACTATGCCGGAGGCTTCAGCAGCGATGCCTATAAGAAAACAGTTAGAGTAATACGTAATGGTGACACCAAACGTAAGGTATTTAATGTCGGCGAATTCGATTTCAGTTCATTCAAAGTGCAGAATGGAGACTCCGTTGGTGTTGATTCAATCATAGCTCGTTACGAAAACATGGTTGAAGTTAAAGGAGCAGTCTTCCGTCCAGGCATGTATCAACTTGGTGGCGAAATTACTACCGTTAAAAATCTTCTCGAGCAATGTGATGGTGTATTGGAAGATGCCATCACCACCCGTGGTGTTATGCACCGTATGAATCCCAACCGCACCCTTTCTGTAATATCTGTTGATATTGCCGGAATACTCGCAGGAACATCACCTGATGTACCGCTACAAAATGAGGATGTACTCTTTGTCCCTTCCAACAACGATCAGCTGACGGAACGCACCATCACTATACATGGAGAAGTAATGTATCCTGGAGAATACCGTTATGCAGATAATGAAACTCTTGAGGATTTCGTTCTTCAAGCTGGTGGCTTAAAGGAAAGTGCTTCCACTGTAAAGGTCGATGTTTCACGTCGTATTGTTGATAGTAAGGCCATTGAAAGCAATGGTATAACAGCAGAGAATTTCTCTTTCTCACTTAAGGAAGGTTTTGTTATTGATGGTGAGCCAGGCTTTATCCTCAAGCCATACGATGAAGTATATGTGCGCAAGAGTCCTGGTTATCAGACACAACAGAATGTATATATCGAAGGAGAGATAAACTTCCCAGGCACCTATGCCATGTCAAAACGCGAGTCACGCCTTAGTGACCTTGTGAAAGCGGCAGGTGGTGTGAATGCTTTGGCTTATGTCAAAGGAGCAAGATTGGAGAGAAAGATAACTCCAGAAGAACGAATCCGTATGCAGCAAGTAGTAGATGTGGTAGAACATCAGACCATTTCAGATGATTCAACAGATATCAAAAGGTTGGATTTCGGAGACATCTATTATGTCGGAATACAACTCGACAAAGCTCTTGAGGAACCAGGTTCCGACTACGACTTAGTATTGCGTGAAGGTGATAGAATCATAGTACCAGAATACAACAATACAGTTACTATCAGCGGTAATGTCCTCTATCCTAACACTGTTGCCTATAAAAAAGGAAAGAAAGCTAGCTACTACATCAACCAAGCGGGAGGTTATGGCAACAGGGCACGCAGACATTCAACGTATATTGTACACATGAATGGTACTGTGAACCAGGTTGGTGAAGGGGAAAATCCTACTCCTGGTTGTCAGATTATCGTACCTACTAAGCCAAAACAAGATCCTGCAAAGGTTACTCAGTGGCTTGGTATAGGCTCAACTACCGCAGCAATCGCCACAACGATAGCTACAGTAGCTAACTTAATCAAGAAATAAAAATGAAGATAGCAGTAGCAGGAACAGGATATGTAGGATTGTCTATGGCAACCCTATTGTCACAGCATCATGAAGTGACAGCTGTTGATGTTATTCCTGAAAAGGTTGAGAAGATTAACAATCGCATCTCTCCCATCCAAGATGAATATATCGAGAAATTCTTTGCTGAAAAGAAGTTGAACCTTAAAGCAACCCTTGACGGAGCCGCAGCATACAAAGATGCAGATTTCATCATCATAGCAGCCCCAACCAACTACGACCCAGTACAGAATTTCTTCGATACACACCATATAGAAGACGTTATAGACCTTGTGTTAAGTGTTAACACGACAGGTATAATGGTGGTAAAGAGTACAATTCCTGTAGGATATTGCGAGAAACTATATAACAAATACGGCAAATCCCTACGCCTACTCTTTGCGCCAGAGTTCCTGCGTGAGAGTAAGGCTCTGTATGACAACCTCTACCCCAGCCGTGTTATTGTTGGCTATCCTAAACTCTTCGAGGTAAACAACCTTGAGGAATTAAAGACTGCAGCCCACACTTTTGCCGACTTACTCATTGAAGGAGCCGAGAAGAAAGATGCGCCGGTACTGTTTATGGGATTGAAGGAAGCTGAAGCAGTAAAACTGTTTGCCAACACATACCTTGCCCTTCGCGTATCCTATTTCAACGAGCTGGACACATACGCAGAAGTAAAAGGCCTTGACCCACAGGCTATAATACAAGGTGTTGGCCTCGACCCGCGTATCGGCACGCATTACAACAACCCATCCTTTGGCTATGGAGGCTACTGTCTTCCTAAGGACACCAAGCAGTTGCTTGCCAACTATCAAGATGTGCCACAGAATATGATGACTGCTATTGTTGAAAGTAATCGTACACGCAAAGACTATATAGCAGACGCAGTATTGAAGAAAGCAGGCTACTACGCTTATAGTCAAGACAACTTATACGATAATTCTGCTTCCAAGGAAAAAGAATGCATCATTGGTGTCTATCGTCTCACGATGAAATCCAATAGCGATAACTTCAGACAAAGTGCCATCCAAGGCATCATGAAACGCATCAAAGCCAAGGGTGCAACAGTCATAATATACGAGCCTACCCTATCCGATGGCACTACTTTCTTTGGTTCCAAAGTCGTCAACGACCTTGATGCATTCAAGGCAAAGAGTCACGCCATCATAGCGAACCGCTACGACAGCATTCTTGACGATGTAAAAGACAAGGTATATACACGCGATTTGTTTAGAAGAGATTAAATTGATATAATAAGCAATATGGAAGAAAAGGAAAATAATGCCCCCATCGATGTCACTGCCATCTTCAAGAAATTATGGCCACATCGTAAAACATATTATAAGGTATTGCCTGCAGTACTGATTATCACATATCTTATCACAGTCTGCATACCTCGATACTACAAATGTACCGTCAAACTGGCACCAGAGCCAACAGGTCCTTCCGTTTCAGGGTCATTAGGCTCACTTGCCTCATCGTTTGGTTTAGGTTCCCTTTCTAAAATGGGAAATCTTGATGCTCTCAACGTAGAAATATATCCAGATATCATAGAATCTATGGATTTTGTGGCAGACCTAATGCTCGTTCAAGTTACCACAAAAAAAGGTGACATAAAGACAAACTATTATACTTACCTCCGTGATTATCAAAAGGATGCATGGTGGAATGTCATAAAAGGTAGAATTATTGAATGGATAAAACCTACACCTAAGGACACATACAATGGAGAAGAGAAAATATCCGTTTTTAACCTCACCAAACAACAAAGCGAGATTTTCAAGTCTGTATCAGGGAGAATCCGGTGCAATGTAGACAAAAAAACAGACATTGTATCCATTACCGTCACTGATATAGATCCTTTAGTGTGCGCAACGATAGCTAATATGACTTGTAAGAAACTACAAGAATTTATTATAGCCTACCGTACAAACAAAGCCAACATCGATTACGAGTATTATAAGAAACTGACAGCAGAAGCCAAGAATGCTTATGTTAAGGTGCGCAAACAATATGTCACCCTTGCTGATGCCAACCAAGATGTCATGCTTCCCAGCTACAAAGCCAAAGAAGAAGATCTGGAAGATGAAATGCAACTGAAGTATAACGTTTACACGGCTATGAACACACAGATGCAGGCAGCACAGGCAAAGTTGCAGGAGGCTACCCCAGCCTTTACTGTAATACAAAGTGCTTCTGTACCAATAAAACCCGCAGGTCCCAAGCGAGTACTTATCTCCATTGGCATGATGATATTTGCCTTCTTTGTTGTTTCGGCTCAGATTATGATAAATCATCGTTCATAAGTGTTTCTACCTATATTTTCATTATTTTTGGTATGCATGTCCTTCTCCTTTATTGAAACAAGATTAAAGGAAAGAGACAAAATTATTCTGTATGCTCTGATAGGGGTGGGAATGATATTAATAGCTGGAACCCGTGGAATATATGATACTCCAGACTCAGATAATTACGAAATTCTCTATTATGGTACAGTATCTTGGGATGATGATTTTCGAGAGCCGACTTTTATAATAATGTCATACTTTTTAAAGTCTTTAGGTCTTGGGATTAATGCTCTTTTTTTTGCTTACGCTATCATGTCTATACCCCTAAGATTAGGCATAATATGGAAAATGTCAAAGTTTCCATTAATAACATTAGGGGTATATTTCTCACATTATTATCAATTACATGATTTGATGCAAATCAGGTGTGCGGTAGCATCCGCTTTGTTTCTTTTTGCTTTATACTATCGGGTAGAAAAAAAGAACCTCTACACTTTCCTTTTTCTTATTTTAGGTGTATTATTTCATTATTCAGCTGCTTTTGGTTTTCTTCTTTTTTTTCTAGACAATGATAGATTATCAAAATGGCAGTTAGCAATTCTTTATTCTGTTATACCCATTGGCTTAATCGTTTATTTTATGGGTGTTGACATTTTCTACCTTATTCCAGACAATTTTGGTGGAGACAGACTTTCAACCTATAGAAGATTGAAAGAAGCAGGATTGGAAGATGAATATGCAAGTTGGGCCTTTTACGTGAATCCTGTTGTTATAACAAACATATTGCTATACTTTGTTGTACTGTATTTTCATAAAATATTGACAGACAAATACAAGTACACCCCTATTATGCTAAAAATCATGTGCGTGGCATTTGCTTGTATGCTAATGCTAGGTAACTTTAGTGCAGTTTTAGCGAGTCGTTTGAATGAATACTTTGAAATAGTTGCCATTTTTTTATGGACTGCGACAATATATTTGTTTTATCCAATCTTTTGGGGTAAGATCACGGTAAATTTAATTTCGACTCTACGCTGTGTTGCATGCATTTTAATATATACTATAGGGACAATAAATAATCATTAAGACTCATTTCTGATTTATACATTTCATAATGGTAGAGACTAACTCACATACGCGTTCTTCACTTCTTACAAAGAATATCTTAGCATCATTCATTGTAAAAGGATGGTCGGCGCTTGTGGTACTACTAATGGTACCACTTACGCTAAAAATGCTTGGGATATACAGTAATGGTGTGTGGCTGACCATTAGTGGAATACTTATGTGGGTTGATTTCCTTGATGTGGGATTAGGTAACGGATTACGTAACGCCGTAGCCAATAATGTTGCCAAAGGAGAGCACGAAAAAGTTCGCGAGGCTATATCGTCGGCATTCTTTATGCTGTTTGTGATAGTTGTTCCCATCTTAATGTTGCTATACGCTATTATATATAACATTGATGTATATTCGGCATTAGGAGTAAGTCCCACTCGTATTCAAGGCTTAGAAGACATTTTGGCTACTGCAGTAACATTAGTCTGTTCCACTTTTATACTTAAGTCTGTTGGTAATTTCTATATGGGAATGCAGTTGCCGGCAGTAAATAATTTCTTTGTATGCATGGGACAGACGCTTGCGCTTATCATTACTTATATAGCCTATTTGCTGGGAAGCAACTCTTTGCTTGTCGTCGTAATTATAAATACAGCCTCGCCACTCTTTGTGTGGATGTTGTGTGTACCATATTCTTTTTGGATAAGATATCCACAATATGCCCCATATATAGGCGGAATAAAGAAGGAAATGTCACGTAGTCTTTTCTCTACAGGCATGAAATTTTTTGTACTTCAAATTTGTGCGATAGTATTATTTACATCAACAAACATAATCATAAGCAGGATATTTTCGCCTGCAGAGGTTACCCCTTATCAAGTCGCGTACAGATATTTTTCACTGCTTTTGGTGGCATTTACTATAATATGTATGCCATTTTGGAATGCTACCACTGATGCTTACGCTCGAGGTGAAATGGAATGGATACAACGTATGTCACGTAAACTTGACATTGTAATGGCAGGTATTTTCATTGCAATGCTACTTATGATAGCTGTTTCCAAGTTCGTGTATGGATTATGGGTTGGAAAAGAAGTAGAGATATCTTATGATTTATCCATAGCTATTGGTATATATATATTTACCCTGATAGTGAGTATGCGTTACTCTTACTTGCTGAATGGCATGGGGGTCTTAAAGCTACAGTTGATTTTCACAGTTGTTGCAACTGTCGTTTACCTTCCTTTAGCCTGGTTGGTGTGCCATATGTTTGGAACAGTAGTGAGTCTTGCCTGGGTAATGTGCTCTGTTCATGTGCCGGGATTAATAGTCAATGTAATACAATTAAAAAAAGTAATCAACGGTACAGCTACAGGAATATGGCTTAAATAATTTAACCACGAATACACTAAAATCATGCAAAAAAACGATAACCAGATAGCCATACTGATGGCGACATATAACGGAGAAAAATATCTTAGAGAGCAGATAGATTCACTATTTGCACAGACTTATCAGGACTGGCACCTCTACGTGCATGATGACGGGTCTAAGGATGATACTGTCTCAATAGTCAGGGAATATATAGTAAAAAATCCAAAAAAGGTAACCCTTGTGGACTATCCTTCACAGGGTGGGGCATGTAAGAATTTCCTCAGTATGCTGGAGAGGATTGAGGCTCCTTACTATATGTTCTGCGACCAAGATGATGTGTGGATGCCAGAGAAGATAACGAAAGCATATGAAAGCATGAAGAAGTTGGAATTGCAGAACCCAGCTATTCCTATAACTATAAATACGGACCTAATTGTGGTTAACAAAGACAAAGAAATAATAGCGAAGTCTTTCTGGAGATATCAGAATATAGATACTAATTGGATAAAAAAATACTCTGACCATGCAGCCTTGCAATATGTAACAGGGTGTACAATGCTATTTAACAAAAAGGCTAAGGAAATAGTGAAATTTCATCATGATGAGGCAACTATGCACGATTCGTGGATAGCGCTATCGGTTGCCGCAAATAATGGTATTATAATGAATATGCATGAGTCACAAATATTATATCGTCAGCATGGAAATAACACATTAGGAGCGCAAGATGCTAAAAAAAGGACCTTGCTGTATAGATTAAAACATGCAAACAATATAATAGCACTAAACAAGAAACACTTTAAGGAGATGAATGCCATAAGAAAGATTTCTGTTTGCGAGTATCTTTCTGCAAAAATAAGGTACGCTATTCATCTAAGGCTATCCTCATTTAAGCCATCGACCAATTGAATACATCAAGAGCCAGAACCTGTACTCTAACTTCTGAAATAGGGAAAGAGGACTTTTTCCTGTTGTCAAAGCTGATGCGTTGCTACCATGTCTTCTGTATCGCATTAATTTGTCAGGGATAAATGTAGTCTTATAATACA
Organism: uncultured Prevotellaceae bacterium; assembly: GCA_946539635.1. GTDB lineage: Bacteria > Bacteroidota > Bacteroidia > Bacteroidales > Bacteroidaceae > Prevotella. The sequence continues at coordinate 8,160 of CAMNHS010000004.1, read as the reverse complement.
TGTCAGCAATCAGCCCTATCCAATAGTCATGCATTACAATGTGAGGGGGGAAAGGTAAAACTTTTTGCAACAGACTTCGTTTGAAGGCTGTGCAGCATCCTATGTAGCTGGTGTGGTACATAGTATGAATAAATCCTTTGTGAGGTGTACTTAGGTCATAGAGGGATTTTCCTGTACTCACTGCATTTTCATCACTAATCCATGCATCACTTATCACCAGGTCAGCATCCTGCAATGCAGCTACCATACGTTCTACCTTATTTGGTTCCCACACATCATCCTGATCGGACAAAAAGATATAATCTCCTGAAGCATTTTTTATGGCATTCTCAAAATTATAGGTAAGACCAGTACGAGGACCATAAAAAACCTTGATACGAGGGTCTTGAAGCGAAGCTAAAACCTGAAGAGTCGAATCAGTAGAGCCATCGTCAGAAACCACCAGTTCGTCCATCTCACCCAACTGTTGTAAAATAGAGGAGACTTGTTCCTTTACATATCTTTCGCCATTATAAGTGGCCATACAAACACTAATCATGCCGCAAAGGTAGCAAAAAAAAATAGAGTTTTATTATAACTTGCAATAAACTTGCATTGTTTACGTTTTATTAAGAAAAGAGGGGACTAATGAACATCTGCATACTTACTCCACGATTTCCGTATCCACAGTATGGTGGAGATGCTTTGCGTATCAATGAAGTGGCAAGGCATTTGAAGCAACAGGGACATAAACTTATTCTTGTTTCTCTTTCTGATGAGAAGGTTACCCCAGTAGAACAGGCCCATGAACTTTATGACAGAGTTTATTTCATAAACAGAAACAGAATTCAGTCTCTCATCATGGGAGCAATGCATTTTCTTAAAGGGAAACCTATACAATGCGGATATTACTATTCTGAGAAATACAAAGAACTGCTTCAAAAGGTGATAAACAAGGAAGAGCCAGATCTTTATGTTTCACATTTGCTTCGCATGGTGCCTTATCTTTGGGAACTTCACCTGGAAAAGAAGTCTATCATAGAAATGACAGATGCCTTATCGAAAACATATATTTTGTCTTCAAAGGCAGAGGGAGTCGGACTGCTGAAATATGTATATAAGTTGGAACAGAGACTTATAGCAAAATATGAGAAATTTGTCACAACTCACTTCCCAAAGGTAGTGCTTGTATCGCAGGCTGATATTGACTATCTAAAGAAAAAGATTAAGGGAGACACCTCTTCACTTGCTTTGCATAGCAATGGTGTAGGATATATGGAAAACATCTCTACATCCTATAATGTTGACAAAATATGTTTCCTTGGCAACATGCGTTCTATGCAAAATCAGGATGCAGCATTGTATTTTGCAAATGAGGTATTCCCTCTGGTCAAGAAGCAGCACCCAACTGCGAAATTCTATATCGTCGGCTCCCTACCCCCACCTAACATACAGGCTATAGCATCTGATGACATAATCGTTACTGGTTTTGTTGACAATCTGGAAGAGTTTCTTCAAGATGCCTGCCTCTTGGTTGCGCCTGTAAGAGTTGCTGCTGGCATACAAAACAAAGTACTTGTTGGTATGGGGTGTGGAATACCTGTAGTAATGACATCACTTATATCTCATGCCATACCAGAACTTCAGAACGGGGAGAATTGTATCATAAGTGACGGTGCCGAGGCAATAGCTGCCTCCTGTCACAAACTGATGACAAACATGGAAGAGCGTAATTCTATTGCCATAAAAGGATATAATATGGTAAAGAATTATTACTCATGGGATGAAAAACTGAAGGGATATGAAATAATATCCCATAAGGGATAAAAAATATTCTCTCTCCCTATACATTTTTCTTTTTCCCAAAGGGATTTTATGTTCAAGGGCCTGAAACACCTGTGCAAGGGCTGTAAACTACTGTCCAAGGGCCTTGAACATATGTTTCAGGCCCTTGAACATAAAATGCATAGGGGGAGAAATTATTTTCTATAGGGGTCTGAGGAAAAATCTATCGCCTTCAAGAAAATTTTTGTTTATTGCGGGTTGTGGCAAAATATGTGGTTTTTCTTGCGTAATTGAAAAATTATTTATAATTTTGCAGCCTGTATATGAAAAGACCAGATACTAATAAGGAATTTCAGGCTGCTATGGCAGAATGTCGTGAGATTTTCTCAAAGAAACTATACGACTACAAACCTTCATGGCGCATGCTGAGACCATCGTCGCTGACTGACCAGCTCTTTATCAAGGCGAAGCGCATCAGAACGCTCGAAGTGACAGGAGAATCACTGGTGGGCGAAGGTATTCTGCCTGAGTTTATGGCGTTAATCAACTACGGCATCATCGGCCTCATCCAACTGAGGAAGGGTTATGCCGACAAGGTGGATATGACGAATGACGAGGCTATGGCGCTCTATGACGAGCACGCCAGAGAGTGCCTGGAGCTGATGCAGAAGAAGAACCATGACTATGGTGAGGCTTGGCGCGACATGAGGGTAAGTTCCTATACTGACATCATTCTCACAAAACTGGAGCGTATAAAGGAGATTGAGGACAAGAATGGTGTGACTATCGCATCGGAGGGTATTGACTCCAACATCATGGACATCATCAACTACTCTGTCTTTGCTGTCATAAAGCTGTCGCCATTGCCACAGGAGGCTTAATGAAGAAGGCTGTCGTAAACATATCGAGATTTATCGTTGCCGCAGTATTCCTGTTCTCGGGATTTGTGAAGGCTGTCGATCCGCTTGGCACACAATACAAGCTGCAAGACTATCTGGAGGCGATGGGAATCTCGAACGGTTGGATAGCTGACTGGCAGACACTTGGGGCATCAATCCTGCTGTCACTGACAGAATTTGTCATCGGAGCGATGTTGCTGTTTGCAATCAATCGCCGAGTGGTTTCAAAGCTGGCCCTACTCTTCATGCTCATCATGACAGGCCTGACGGTGTGGATATACATCGACGACCCTGTGAGCGACTGCGGATGCTTTGGAGACGCGATAATACTGAGCAATGGGGCGACCTTGCTGAAGAACATCATTCTCCTGGCTGCAACAACAGCAATAGCAGTATATCCCCTGCTGATGCCAAGATTCATATCGCTGAAGAAGCAATGGATGATATTCAATCTCTCTGCCTTCGGAATACTGTCGCTATCGGCATACTCGCTGTACTATCTGCCGCCAATAGACTTCCGGCCCTATCACATCGGAGCCAACATTCCTGAGGGTATGAAGATGCCAGAGGGAGCAGAGCAGCCGGTACTGGAGACAACCTTCATACTGGAGAAAAATGGCGAGAGAAAAGAGTTTACGCTGGACAACTATCCTGACAGCACCTGGACCTTCATCGACTCGAAGACAAAGGTGATAAAGAAGGGCTATGAGCCGCCAATACACGACTTCAGCATCGTAAGGCTCTCCGACGACCAGGATATCACAGAACAGGTATTGGGCCACAAAGGCTATACCCTACTGCTGATAGCTCCGCACTTGGAAGATGCTGATGACGGATGTTTCGGAAAAATCGATGAAATCTACGAATTTTCACTTGAGAGAAGCATACCGTTTTACTGTCTGACAGCAAGCATCGGAGAAGGCATAGAACGCTGGATAGACACCACAGGAGCAGAATATCCTTTCTGCAATACGGACGAAACGACATTGAAGACTATAATAAGGAGCAATCCGGGACTGGTAATGCTAAAGGACGGAACAGTCGTTGGGAAATGGAGTCACAACAGCCTTCCAGACAAAGAGGGGCTGCTTAAGGTAATTAAGAATTAGGAATGAGGAATTAGGAAAACTTTCAATATTCTACATATTAAATATTAACAAAAAGTAAACAATTATGAGAAAGAAAATCGTAGCAGGTAACTGGAAAATGAATAAGAACCTGCAAGAGGGTATTGCTCTCGCAAAGGAGTTGACAGAAGTAGTAAAGAACCCTAACTGTGGTGTTATCATCGGCACACCATTCATCCACCTTGCAAGCGTTGCTGACGTTATCAAGGGCAGCTGCATTGAACTCAGTGCTGAGAACTGTGCAGACAAGGCTTCTGGCGCATACACAGGCGAAGTAAGTGCTGAGATGGTTAAGTCAACTGGCGCACAGTACGTTATTCTTGGTCACTCAGAGCGTCGCGAATACTATCACGAGACACCAGAAATCCTGAAGGAGAAGGTAGAGTTGGCTCTTGCTAATGGTTTGAAGGTTATCTTCTGCATCGGCGAATCTCTCGCAGAGCGTGAGGCTAACAAGCAGAACGAAGTAGTAAAGGCAGAACTCGCAGGTAGCGTATTCCACCTCTCTGCTGAGCAGTGGAAGAACATCATCATCGCTTACGAACCAATCTGGGCTATCGGCACAGGTAAGACAGCTACAGCTGAGCAGGCAGAAGAGATTCATGCTTACATCCGCTCTTGTGTAGCAGAGGTTTATGGCGCACAGGCAGCTGATGACACCACTATCCTCTATGGTGGTTCTTGCAAGGCAAGCAACGCTCCTGAACTCTTTGCCAAGCCTGACATCGACGGTGGCCTTATCGGTGGCGCATCACTCAAGGCTGCTGACTTCAAGGGTATCATTGATGCTTGGGGATAAGAATGAAAAAAATAATATCTATATTTTGTCTGGCATTGGTGGCACTAACCACCAATGCACAGACTTTTCTTGACAACCTACAGAAAGAACAGGCCGGACAAGGTTCCGTTACTGTCATAGAAGATCCTGAAATTGACTCACTCGTCAATGGTAACGGAGGACCTGTTATACCAGAGCCTGTCGTACAACGACCTATCCACAAACAGGAGGTAAAGAAAACACCTGAAGAGGAAGAGGCTGACAATCTTGCAAAAAAACTTGACACACGCAAGAAGATAATGAGCAACTCTTACAAGACACAGGGATACCGGGTTCAGGTTTATTCAGGAGGTAGCACGCGTACAGACCGCCAGAAGGCAGAAACGGCAGGTGCCGTAATGAAGACAAACTTTCCCAATGAGCCGATTTACGTGCACTTCTATTCTCCATCATGGAAATGCCGCATGGGAAACTACAAAGAGCTGCAAGATGCCCGCGAAATACTTGCAAAAGTCAAGAAATTAGGCTACAAGGATGCCTGCATAATAAAAGGAACCATTACCTTAAGAAGACGATGAAATTCATATCTTGGAATGTCAATGGCTTGAGAGCCTGTGTAGGAAAAGGGTTTGATACCATTTTCAATGAACTGGATGCAGACTTCTTCTGCCTGCAGGAAACAAAGATGCAAGCCGGACAACTCGACTTGCCTTTCCTTGGATATGAATCATATTGGAACTATGCCGAGAAGAAAGGTTATTCCGGCACCGCCATATACACCAAGCACAAGCCCCTGTCAGTACGCTACGGCATAGGAATAGAGGAGCATGACCACGAGGGAAGAGTTATAACCTTGGAGTATGAAGACTTCTTCTTCATCACAGTATATGTGCCAAATGCGCAAGACGGCCTGAAGCGTCTTGACTATCGCATGAAATGGGAGGATGACTTCCTTAACTACATCAAAGAGTTAGACCGCCAGAAGCCTGTTATCTTCTGTGGTGACCTTAATGTAGCGCACGAGGAAATAGACCTGAAGAATCCCAAGACAAATCACAACAATCCAGGTTTTACAGACGAAGAACGAGGAAAATTCACTACCCTACTGCAATCTGGCTTCAAAGACACTTTCCGCACATTGCACCCAGATGACGAGACTTATTCGTGGTGGTCATACCGCTTTCATGCCCGCGAAAAGAATATAGGGTGGCGCATCGATTACTTCGTGGTATCAGAAAGGCTGATGCCACAAGTGACATCAGCCTCTATACATACGGAGATTATGGGCTCCGATCATTGTCCTGTAGAATTGATACTCGGCAAGTAATAGCTGAGATGCGGAGGTTGGTTGTATGCTACATTCTGCCAACATATTCCCATTCTGTATATATGATCGTGCATCAATGTTACTACACGATACTCTGTAGGAATATTGGTCGTAAATATATTAAGATGTGAGTTGTCACTTGCATCATACAGTATAATCTCTTCACGCCAATCGCCAAACAAATCGGCCTGCAGACAAGGTGTTGCCTTTGTGCCGTTGCACGAAGCAGAGTTGCCGTATTTGCTGAATGAGAATATGCTTTGCGTACCATCACCCATCCACTTTGCTACATAATAGTTCTGCTGACGACGCATCTGCATTCCGCGTCCTTGCATCATTCGACTCCTGATAGAATCTTGTCCCATCTGCGGACGCTCTCCACGTTGTCTGTCGCGTCCCATACCACGTTGGCCTCCACCCCATTGGCCTCGCTGGCCTCCTTGTCCGCGGAAAGCTTCATTGCCCCATGTACCAGGTTTCTGACCAGCACTACCGTTACCAATCAGCTCATCAAGTAAATCACCGTCCCAATATATACGGAAGTTCTGTGGAGTCCAACCTTGTGTTTCTGCTATTACTGAACCATCGATGCTATGAATCTTCTTCTCTGCAGAGCACCAGAATTCACTACCTCTATGGAAGCCATCAATATCTGCAGCTATACCACGACCTGTATCTTCATCAGCATAGGTACGGAAGAGTATTTCTCCAGTCCTTGCATCACTCAACGCAGAACCATGTTGACCTGATTCATACACCATGAAATACTCCAGTCCTTTTCGGTCAGGGTCTAAGTCTCCAAGATGTTGGGCATCTCCGTGTCCCAAACCAGTATTATAGAGAATTTTACCATCATCGTCTATTGCAGCAGCTCCGAAGATAATCTCATCCTTGCCGTCATTATCCACATCGCCAACAGCTATGCTATGAGCACCCTGTCCGTAAGCAGAGTCAGGACCTGGTGCCTCACTCCTATGGAGCCAACGGGTCTTCAACTCTTTGCCGTCGAAGTCAACAGCCCATAGATATGCTCTGGTATAGTATCCACGACACATAACAGCAGAAGGATTTTCCTTCTTGCCTCCAAGGAATGCCACACATGCGAGATAGCGCTCACCCCTATTGCCTTTACCATTCTTGTCACCCCACTCATGGCTTGCATATTTTGGAGAGCCACCAACGCCAAAGGCTCTGTTAGGGTTATAGAAGACAGTGTGAACAGCATGGCCATCTTTACCAGAAAATACCGTCAGATACTCTGGGCCGTCTATAACATGTCCCGTCCTGTGACGATAATCAGCATTATTATCTGCATTTTTTATCTCATCATCTGTAGCTGCTAAAGTAACAAAATCCCCTTTACCATCTTTGCTACCAGGTGCTGTCTTACATATCAGTTCCGCTTTACCATCGCCATCGAAATCATATACCATAAACTGAGTGTAATGGGCTCCTGCACGGATATTCTTACCTAATGAAATGCGCCACATCAGTATTCCTTCTGGCTTATAGCAATCTATGAACACCTCGCCAGTATATCCAGCATGAGAGTTATCACGGGAGTTACTTGGATCCCACTTTAGTATTATCTCATAATCACCATCTCCATCTACATCAGCAGTAGAGCAGTCATTTGGAGTATAAGAGCACGTGCTACCATCAGGCATCTCTTGCTCTAAGGGACGAATCAAAGGTACAGAGAGATATGGCTTATCCCAAGGTTTTACCTCATCACTTGTTTCTACAACAGAACCTTTAACTATTGTCTGAACACAATAGTGACTGTCTTTTGTACCAAATGAATCTGTAAAACATGTCTCACGAGCAAGACTTTTCGCTATAACTTCTCCATTACGCAAAAGATTAAAGGTCGTCCTGGGAGCGTCCGTTGACAAGAAACGCCAACTGATAAAATTACCCTTTTCTGCAGGCACAGCAACTACTCCACGAGACAAACGCTCTATAAACGTTTGGGCAGAAACACCTAATGAGGAAATTAACAGAATTGTTAAAAGTAGGTTTATTTTTTTCATCGTTTTAGGATAGTGTGATTGGTTTACATTTTAGTATATAGACGCACGAAAAGACAAAAAGGTTAAGTTAATTTTTCTTAATTAAAAAGGAACATACCTTTAAGTTGAAATGACATTCAAGTTTTTTTTGTATTTTTGCAAAACCGAATCCAAAAAGCAATTAACTAAAACAATAAAAATATGAGTCCTGTAACAACAAACAAAATGACAAACTACCGTTGGGTGATTTGTG
>CAMNHS010000003.1 GCA_946539635.1 uncultured Prevotellaceae bacterium | reverse complement strand
ATTCCGCAGCACGGTCTTCACCCCATCTGCCTAAGTCATTTTTCCATGCCATATTCTATATATGTAGGTGTTCTGTTGATTTCAAAGGTACAAATAATAGGTATTGGGAGGACTTTTTAAACAAAAGGTTCTATAAAAAACATATTTTTGTTGCCAAAAATTTGCACATCTCATTTTTTCTTATTACCTTTGCAGCCGAAATCCAAAAACAGGCCTCTTAATGGCGGGATAGCTCAGTTGGTTAGAGCGTCGGATTCATAATCCGGAGGTCGGGGGATCGTAGCCCCCTCCCGCTACATTAAGGAAAATAAAATGAGTTACGCGAATCACGTAACTCATTTTTCTTTATCTCTATACTTATTTTCCTTTTTACTTCATTCCTATAACGGCTTTAGCACCCTCGTTTTCTGGGTCAAGTTCAAGCAGTTTAGCTGCAACCTCTTTACCCATCTCCATATTATCGATGCAGTTTACGTAGTAATAGAGGAGGGTAGCGTATGCAGCTGCAAGCATCTTGTTCTCACCAGCGGAACGGTCAGTCTTAGCACCTAAGATATCTGTAAAGGTAGCATAATGAGGACCAGCCAGTTTTACCTGCTCCTTCTGATCAATAGGCAGTGAGAATGGCAGTGTAGCACGCTTGTTAGCTACGTATGCAGCATTTGTTGGATACTTCGTTGCCAATTCTGCATATACTTTGTCTGCCTTCTCGTATGCAATTTTTTTGTCCTCTGCTGATGTCTTTTCATCAGCTAACTGGTCCGCATACAGAGATGCAACAGCCTCTTGCAGAGAGAAAGACTGCTGTGGCTGAGCCTTTACATACTTGTCCAGGTACTCACCAGCCTTGGCATAGTCAGAGAGTTTCTTATAGCAATCAGAGATATCCTTGTTTGCTTGTGCCTTTGTTGGCGCATCAACATTGTCGAGAGTCTGCAACTTCTTGTACTGCTCAATAGCTTCAGCATATTTGTCTGCTCCTTTGAGGGCGCGTGCATAGTATCCATAGTCGAAAGATGAAGCCTTGAGTGAGTCAGAGTTGTTGAACAAGTCGTTTGCACCGTTAAGAGCTGCATCATAGTTCTTCAATTCTGTATTATTGAAGAGAATAAGGCGGTTAAATGATGCATTGCGTGGGAATTTAGCATGTCCCTGCTGAGCAAGTGACAGTGACTTCTGATAGTCCTGAGAAAGGAATACGTTGGTAGCATAATCTGATATCTGGTAATCCTTCATGTCATTTAGGCTTACCTTATTATAGTACTCGATAGCTTTCTTCATGTTACCGGCACTTGAATATATCTCTGCAGCAATGAGGTCAACAGGATAGCCTGGGCATTCTCTCTTCAGTGTCTCAAGAGCATTCACTGCATCCTGAGGAGCTGTTTTGCTCATTATCTGTGCATAACGACGATATCCGTCAGGATTCTTTGGGTCAGCATACATTGCCTGTTGAAAGTTCATAGCTGCTTCGCCACCATTATCCTCACCAACGGCGATATTACCCATGAGGAGATAAGGGGTAGCATTGCCTGGCTTGCCCTTTAAGAGGTCAATAGCTTTCTGTGCGTACAACTTTGCGTTGGCATAGTCTTTAACAGACAGATATGCACGTCCGATACTTACAAGACCATTGACATCTTTTTTGTTTTCCTTAGCGATGTCTTTTATCTGATCTTGTGCCTCTTCCGTGCCTTTCTTTATAAGTTCAGATACTTGTTTCATAAGCTGGTCAGAGTCATTGTTCTGAGCCAGCGCTGGAGCTGCGATGAATGTCATCAGTGCTCCGAAAAGGATGTTTCTTAATTTCATATTCTTTCTTTAATTGTTTAATCTGATATTTTTACATCACGAACGGATATATTGCCATATGCAGGAAGTAGTCCCGCTTTGAATATTATCATTTGACCTTTAGGTGCTGCAACGAATTGTGCAAAGCCCCATGGTAAACCATATTTGCCGCGTTCATCGTTAAGAAGGGCATAAATTTTACGGATGAAAGGATAAAAATCATTATAGATGTATCCCTGATATGGTTTGTATGAATTTGCGGGTGTTGCATCATCACTGCGTGAGATAGCAAGCACTCGGATATTCTTTTTCCACGTTAGATTTGTTGTGTCGCGTTTATCGTTGAGCCAGTTGCTGCCAATTATGCCAATAGCATTTGGAGTTTTCTCTACGTAATCTACGACTTCTGCTGTTTTCTTTGTAGCAAAGGCATTTTCTGCCGTTATAGGTTTTCCATTAAGGATGGAGTCTTCCACATAGTGTACAGCACTTGAGGTGGCGTTGTCAAAACATACTATAATCTCACCGGAACGGCTATGGGTGCCAACCTCTTTCCATGTCTTTGCCTCACCAGAAAGGATGCGCTTGACATCTTTTACTGACATGCAAGAGTCCATATTCTCCCTGTTTGTTATAAGGGCTAAGCCATCGTAACCAACATGTACTGTATAAGGTTTGCGTTCGCGTGCGATAAGGTTGTCATACTCTGACTTCTTGAAATCGCGCGATGTAAACATCATCAGTAGTTTGTTGGCAAGCAACAGGTTCATACCCTCTGACTCTGTCATGTATTTTGGAGTGCAGTGTGCTTGTACATAAATAGAATGGAACACCTCCAGTTCTTCTTCGATAATGGGTGCGAAACTCTCATCGGCTCCAAATGTTATAGAGCCGCTGGAGTACGTGTCAGTACGCGCATTAGGGTCTTTCTTGCGTGAGCAGGAAGTGGATATGCTTAATGCGAGTATTGCAACGATAAGGAACGTTAAGTGTTTCATTGTGTGTGTCTTTTAAAAAGAGGCCAAAAGGAATGCCCTTCTGGCCTCTTTGAGAATTTATCAGTTATTCTACTGTAGGCGGAATGTTACAGGCAGTGTGTATTTTACACGTACTGCAGAACCATTCTGCTTACCAGGAATCCACCTAGGCATCTTTGATACGACGCGCATAGCTTCCTTGTCGAGTGATGGGTCAACAGACTTCGCAATTCTTACGTCTGTGATAGAACCATCGCGTTCTACGACGAAGGTACAGATTACACGTCCCTGGATGCCGTTTTCTTCAGCTATTGCAGGATATTTGATGTTTGAAGACAGGTATTGCATCAAAGCTCCCATACCACCAGGATAAGAAGGCATCTGTTCTACAACGTCGAATACCTTGTTTTCTTCTTCCTTTGGTTTAACTGGCTCTGTAGCAATGACTTCCTTAGCCTTCAGCACTTCACCATTCTCATCATTACCGACAACGTTCAAAGCGCCGACAGCAACTTTTGAGTTCATGATTTCATCCTGTGACTTAAGCTCATCTTCAGGCTTTACTTCGTCGTCCTTCTTGATGACAGGAGCAGTAAACTTCACAGAACTCTTTACCTTTTCTACGACCTGCTGCTGCTCTTGTTTTACAGGAATCTCCTTACGTTCTACCTTAGCTTCCTTCTTCTTCTGCTGTGTTAGGGAAGAGAGCTCGGTAACCTGATCCATTACTGCATGCTCCTTCTGATATGCTTCATAGGCATTCTTTGCTATCATGAAGACCATGACTGCAGCAAAGAGCAGTAATACAGCTATCATTGATATAACGTTACGACGACCTGTTTGCCTGCGAAGTACGTATGCACCGTATTCCTTGTTACGATTTTCGAACATCATGTCCGACCATTCGTTGGATATAAGATCTATTTGTGCCATTTTTCTTTTCCTTTCTTAAGTTAAAGTGTTACGCGCATAGACTTATTCCTTAACCCCAGCCTCTTCAAGAAGCTTGAGATCATCTGGAGTAATCTTGTCGATGACATACTTACCAACAGAACAAATCTGCATCTCATCCAGTGCATCAACAACGTTCAGGTAAGAAGCATTGTCTGTAGCCTTGATGATGATTGTCATTGTCTGAATCTTATTTCCGTCGATTTCACCGGCTTTAATCTTACGAAGCTCATCATCATACATCTGTTGTGTGAACTTCGGATTTTCATGTCTCTTTTGATCCAGCTTAGCCTTTGCCAGCATTACCTGCTGTATTGGCTGGGTGTTATCTTCGGTTACGTGAGTGATTAGGACCTTGCGGATACCGTCTTTTCCCCATGTAGTCTTCTTCAGACACGTAGGGTCATCATACTTAGGCATACCTTCTACGTAATGTATCTGGTTGTCTGCTGTCACATAAATAGTGATAGTGTATGATGCTTTTGTAACAGACTTATCCTGGTCTTCCAAGTTCTTATCATTAGTCGGCATACTCAATTCCATTGTCTGTGGCTTTGCCAAAGAGGTACAGAGCATGAAGAATGTGATAAGAAGCATCATCATATCAACCATAGGTGTGAAGTCCACCCTGGTTTGTGACTTTTTCTGTCTGCTTTTTTTCTGTTTAGCCATTCTTAATCCTCCGATGTTTTGAGTGATGTAATGAGATAATAACGGTTTTCGTTAATATCCTGCAACTCCGACATAATATTTTTAATCGTCTTATATGGTGTATCTGAATCTGCTTTTAAAGCAACTTTCAAGTCGGGATTAGCAGAACGTGCTGCTTTTACCCACTCTTGGAATTCAGAAAGACCACCATCTATACTATCCGTTGGGATACCCAGTTCCTTCAGTGCTTTAGCACGCTCTGACTCTTCCTTATTAAGATAATCTTTAAGAACGTTCAGAGGTGTACCAAACATTGGATCTGCTTTGAAGGCAGCAAGCTGTGCACCGTTCAAGTCGATATTGAAATTTCCGGTCACTTCAAGAACTGCCTGCTCAAGGTAAATCTGGTTATCCATGCTCATGAACACCTTGCCTGTCTTGTCGACAAGAATGTTGAGAACATCTTTCTCAGGCACCTTAATCTCAGACACTGATGATGGTGTTACCACCTTCACTGGTTCAGGCTTCACGAATGTTGATGTCAACATGAAGAAGCACAGAAGCAGTGTCATCACGTCCGACATAGGCGTCATGTCGATCCAGATGTCTTGTTTCTTAAGTTTTACTTTACCCATAGCGATAAAAGTTTTAAAGGGTTAGAAGTAAAAATTAAGCTTCGTCGTGGTTTGCCTCGTAAGTCTGAGCAATTGTGTAACCTACCTCATCAAGAGCGTATGTAAGCTTATCGATACGGTTAGAGAAGAAGTTATAAGATATCACAGCGAGCCATGATGTCAAGATACCGAGAGCGGTATTGATGAGGGCCTCAGAGATACCGGTTGAAAGTGCTACAGAGTCACCACCACCACCAGATGCGAGGGCTGCGAATGACTTGATCATACCAGTTACAGTACCGAACAGAGCGGTAAGGGTACCCAGTGTTACAAGAGTAGCAAGCATAGGCATGTTCATCTGCAGAGTAGGCATCTCAAGTTGTACTGCCTCTTCGTGAGCCTGCTGAATCTTAGCAATCTTCTGAGCCTTCTTGAGGTTGCTGTCCTTTTCCATTTCTTCGTACATCTTCAGAGAAGCGCCAACAACGTTTGCAATAGTACCGCTTTGCTTCTTGCAAAGATCCTGAGCCTTAGCGAAATCATTCTGCTTGAGAGCTGCCTTGATTTCAACAACGAACTTTGTTGTAGCCATCTTACCGAATGCTGTGCGCTGTGCGAGCATACGCTCAATAGAAAGACAAAGCACAGTGAGAATCAAAGTAATCAGGACAGGCACAACGACACCACCTTTATAGATGGTACCGAGCATGTTACCATTAAGAACTTCTCCTTCTGGATCACCACCTACGAAATTGGCTGGGTCACCGAGGACGAACTTGTAGATACATACTGCAATGATGAACATTGCGCAAATAATCCAAATTGCATTACGAACTCCCTGAAAACCTGCTGAGGCTTTCTTCTGAGCGGCTGGTTTTTTAACGTCTGCCATAATTTTTTGTTTAGTTAGATAAATGAAAAATTAAAAAATTAATATAATTGATATAATTAGTTTGTTTTACTTGAATGCACGATTAGGTGGCGATTTCGCAGCAAAGGTATTAAATTTTCTTGATATTGGATAAGAATTAAGAACTTTTAACATGAAAACCCCATCTTTTGTAGCCTTTTACTGCCATTAAGGGGCATACTCTGCAATGTTTGTTTTATAATCATAACGCTATTTTGTATGTTTTATTACAAAAAAGTAGTAAAAAAGTTAGTTTGATATAAAAAATAAGGAGTCACGCGTGAGCGCGACTCCTCTTGATTGCATTCAGATTTATGTTGTCTCTAGTGTAATTTTGCACAGCATTCCTTGATACGGCGCATTGCTTCTACGATGTTCTCATCACTTGTTGCGTAACTCATACGGAAGCATTCCGGATCTCCAAAAGCATCACCACCAACAGTTGCTACGTGACCTACTTCCAACAGATACATAGCGAAGTCGTTAGTATCTTTGATAACGCGTTCTCCGTCTGTCTTACCGAGGTAGCTCTTACATTTTGGGAATACATAGAAAGCTCCATCAGGTGAATTCACCTCCAGGCCTGGAATCTCCTTGACGAGGCCTACGATGAGATTCTTGCGACGTTCAAAAGCCTGACGCATGTCCTCTACACAAGCCTGTGAAGCGGTGTATGCCTCAAGTGCCGCTTTCTGTGATACAGAGCAAGGGCCAGAGGTATATTGTCCCTGTAGTTTGTTACATCCTTTGATAATCCATTCAGGAGCTGCCATATATCCTATGCGCCATCCTGTCATTGCGTAAGCCTTTGAAACACCATTGATAATGATGCTCTGTTCTTTCATGCCAGGGAATTGAGCGATACTCTCATGTTTTCCAACATAATTGATGTGCTCATATATCTCATCGGCAAGAACATATACCTCAGGATGCTTCTTTATTACTTCAGCCAAAGCCTGCAACTCTGCTTTACTATATACAGAACCTGTTGGATTGCTTGGTGAGCAAAGGATAAGCATACGAGTCTTTGGGGTGATGGCTGCTTCTAACTGAGCAGGAGTAATCTTGAAATTCTGGTCGAAACCAGCTGGGATATGTACTGGTGTACCGCCTGCGAGGAGTACCATCTGTGGATATGAAACCCAGTATGGGGTAGGGATGATTACCTCCTCACCATCATCAACGAGCGCCATAACGGCATTACATACAGCCTGTTTTGCACCATTACTTACTAAAATCTCGCTAGCCTTGTAGTCCAAGCCGTTTTCGTTCTTCAGTTTTGCAACGATAGCCTCGCGAAGGTCTGCATAACCTGGGACTGGAGAATAACGTGACCAGTTGTCATCAATGGCTTTCTTTGCTGAAGTCTTAATGTGATCTGGTGTATTGAAGTCAGGTTCTCCTACACTGAGGTTAATTACATCAATTCCTGCAGCCTTCATTTCACTACTCTTCTGTGACATCGCGAGAGTTGCAGAAGGTGCCAATCTGTTTAATCTACTTGATAAATGCATTGTTTTTATATATTTTTGGTTAATTGTTCTATTCGAGTTATCATGAGGTCATTGACCTTACGTATTTGTTTGAGTTCCCTATATAATCTTAAACGTCCCAATCCTTTTTCTGCTATTATAGGATATTTGTTGAGATATGATAGGATGAAGCGATCACGGGTATTGCTGAGATCATCGACGATTGCTTCCAAATCTGCTATGATGTTGTCAAGTTCTGGATCTCGTTTATACCTGATAGAAGCAGCGATAGAATTAAAGAGGTATTTCAGTTTGTACTTTCTTGAGTACCTTCTGACACTATCGGTAAGGAGTGACAACTTTCTGACATCATCAAAGTAGTTCGGATCGTTGATGATAACCTCTTTTGAGGTGATATGTCTCTTGACGCGTAGTCCAAATACTCGTATGAAGAACATCCTGTAAGCATCCATGTTGAATACAACGGAGTCTTTATTCGCTTTATATGTTACCCATGTGGCCAGTGGTATCAATACTGCTGGTGCCAGACCTTTTCCGAAGGCTATGGACCATGAAGCTTGTCTGGCCATGCGGAAACCTGTGTTGTCAAGAATGTAGAATAGGATGAACACTATGACAGAGATGATGACAGGTACTCCTAAGCCGCCTTTTCGGATGATTGCACCGAGTGATGCTCCAATAAAGAAGAACACTATTACCATGAATGATAGAGTGAACTTGTTCACTAGTTCTATCCAGTCCTCACGCACCATCTTGAAATTGACTTCTGCTGCAAAGCTGCGGAATTCTGTTTGTACATTTGCATTGTTCACGCGACTCCTTAGCTGTTGCATGAGATTGAGTTGTTTTTCTGGGGACATCTTCTGAAAGAGTGAGTCAACGGAGGCTTTTCCCTTTTCTTCGTATTTGATGGCAGCAATACTGTCAGCTTTATTGACTTGTGGCGTGTTGAATGCCATTGTGCGAAGTTCCCTCCGAACCTCCTTGCCAACACTATCTTGGTATAGTTTCAAGGAGTCGATATGGTGTAACAGTTGTTTTATGCTTTGGGCTGTGGCAGATTGGGATATGCCGGATGCCTCTGCCAGATTGAATCCATTATCGAAATCCAATACTATTTGCTTTTTTGAAAAACTCTCTCGACGATAAGGTACATTGGCATTGCCCGCCAGTTCCTGGGACCGCATATTCTCAAACCACTCTCCATTGTATAGAGTGAGAAGTAGGTGTTGCTTTTCAGCGGTTGACTGCAATTTTCCAGAGTCAGCAAGTATTATGGCAGCATCTTCAAAACTTTGTGTCATTCTGTATATCATGATGCCATAAAGCATTCCGGTTTCGAGGTCTTTCTTCTGTACATACAAGTTACAGTTAGGAATGCCGGAATAGAAGATTTCTTCAGGGATTTCCAACTCTGGACTCTTTTGCTTCATTGAAAGAAGCAGTTGCCTCAGATTGACATTTGATTGCGGACCAATGTCGTTTTGAAAGATAAAAGAAACAGTGGCAATGAGTACAACGAATATAATCAACCCTCTGAGACTCTTTAGCAGCGATATTCCAGCAGCTTTGATGGCTGTCAACTCACTACTCTCGCCTAGGTTACCCATTGTGATGAGGGAGGAGAGGAGAACGGCAAGTGGCAAAGCCTGTGGTACGAGCATCAATCCCATATACCAAAAGAACTTGCCAAGCACTTCCAACGATAGTCCTTTGCCAATCAGTTCATCGACATAACGCCACAGAAACTGCATCATCAGCACGAACAGACTTATGCAGAATGTGCCTATGAAGAGCAACAGAAACTGTCGCACCATGAATATGTCAAGTTTCTTTAAACCCCTCATTTATGCCTATTGGCCCGCTGTTCACGGTATTTTGCTTTCTGCTTTGCAGAACCAGAACCGTGAGCACCAGTGATGTATTTCTTCTTCTTCGCTTTGGTCTTTATCTTTTCTTCCTTCTTGGGTTTGTCGCCTCCACGTCCGAAGTTGATACCATTTTCGAGTATAAGTTGAAAATCGTCCATTAATGATGGAATAGTCTTACTCCTGTGAATGCCATTGTGATGTTATACTTGTCGCAGGTTTCGATGACATTATCGTCACGTACGGAGCCGCCAGCCTGTGCAATGTATTTCACACCGCTACGATGTGCTCTTTCTATATTATCACCGAATGGAAAGAATGCGTCAGAACCGAGTGATACATCCGTGTTCTTGGCTATCCATGCCTTCTTCTCTTCATGAGTCATAGGCTCTGGCTTTTCGGTGAAGAATTTCTGCCATGTTCCATCCGCGAGTACGTCCTCGTAGTCATCGGAGATATAAACATCGATGGTATTGTCCCTATCAGCTCTACGGATATCCTGTTTGAAAGGTAGATTCATTACTTTCGGAGACTGACGCAACCACCATATATCAGCCTTATTTCCTGCAAGGCGTGTGCAGTGGATACGGCTTTGCTGACCTGCTCCAATACCTATTGCCTGACCGTCTTTTACGTAACAAACAGAGTTTGACTGAGTGTACTTCAAAGTTATGAGAGCAATCATAAGGTCGCGCTTAGCTTCCTCGGTAAATGCCTTCTGCTTTGTTGGAATATTCTCAAACAGGGTCGGGTCATTGAGTTTTATCTCATTTCTGCCTTGCTCAAAGGTGATGCCAAAGCACTGCTTTGTCTCAACTGGATCAGGTTTGTAATTTGGATCAATCTTTATGACGTTGTAAGTCCCTTTGCGTTTTTCGCGGAGTATTTGTAGAGCTTCCTCGCTGAAACTTGGTGCAATAATACCATCACTTACTTCGCGTTTTATGAGAGTAGCGGTAGCGGCGTCGCATTCGTCGCTAAGTGCGATGAAATCGCCGTAAGAAGACATTCTGTCAGCTCCACGTGCCCTTGCGTAAGCGCATGCAATGGGAGTCAATGGCAGTTTGATGTCATCAACGAAGTATATCTTCTTCAAGGTGTCACTCAGAGGCAGACCTACAGCAGCTCCAGCAGGAGAGACATGTTTGAAAGATGCTGCAGCAGGAAGACCTGTTGCTTCTTTCAGTTCTTTTACTAACTGCCAAGAGTTCAAGGCATCAAGGAAATTGATGTAGCCAGGACGACCATTAAGAACTTCTATAGGCAATTCTCCACCATTGGCAGCCCCATCTGCCATAAAGATGCGTGATGGCTTTTGATTAGGATTACAGCCATACTTAAGTGTTAATTCTTTCATGTTAAAGAAACGCTTTTTTTACTTTTTGCGGGCAAAGTTACAAAAAAACGAGCACAGTTACAAAAAATAATCCTCAAAATATGCAATTATTGACATTTTTTTGTATCTTTGCCACCAAAATAACTAAGAAATATCAATATGGCAGAAGAATATGTAGGCAGCTATCGTAAGCGCCCGGAAGTGTTAGAGTGTGACGTCGTTCGTTTTCAAAATGCAAAAGACAAGTGGGTCGCTTTTGTCGGTCTGCTTGATGGTAAACCATATGAGATTTTTACTGGATTGCAGGATGACGACGAGGGTATAATACTGCCTAAGTCTGTAAATGTTGGCAAGATTATCCGTCATATTAATGAAGATGGAAGCAAACGCTATGACTTTCAGTTTGAAAATAGACGTGGATACAAGACAACAGTAGAGGGGCTTTCAGAGAAGTTTAATCCTGAATATTGGAATTATGCCAAGCTCATAAGTGGTATCTTACGTTATGGAATGCCACTTGAAAATGTTGTAAAGTTGGTATCGTCATTGGAAATGGATGGTGGCATTGACACATGGGCTAACGGTGTGGCAAAGGCTCTGAAGAAATACATTGAAGAATAGTCTGCTCCTATTTGTTTCATTACTTTTTATTGTACCGGTAACGGCGCAAAATAAGGCGTCGTGGGAGGATTATCTCGAATATTTATATGGGAGCGGTGAGCAATCAGCTGTTTCCTTTCAAAAGGCATATAGTTTACTGACAGAATTAGCATCCCAACCTTTGGATATCAATACTGCTGAGACGGATGATTTCCTTCAGATTCCAGGTTTGGATATCAATCAAATCAGTGATATTATAGAATATCGTGAGAAATATGGAAAACTAAAGGATATTCACGAGTTATCACTGATTCCTTCTATCGATGACAGACTGCGAGATTATTTGATCTCTTTCTTGTATGTGGCTGAGATAGAACCGCGTAAATGGTATAGTCGTGAGTCATTGAAATATGGAATACGTCATTTGAAGCATCAGATTCTTCTTACAGGTAGTTTCCCGACCTATGCGAAAGACAAAACATATTTGGGTGATAATACCAAACATAGCCTAAGATATTCCGTTGGAATGGGCGAAAATGTGAAATTTAATATCACAGGCGGGAAGAGTGTCGGTGAAAATTTTTTTACACAAAATAACCGGTGGGGTTACGACTCATATACCTATAATCTGTCAATTCGTCAGCTGGGTGTTTTTAAGCAAATAATACTCGGAACGTTTCGTGGTCAATTCGGTATGGGGCTTACGATGAACAATACTTATACCCTCAGTAAACAAAGTATGCTGTCAGCAATAGGTCGTATAAGTAGTGTTTTTAGTCCATATAGTGGCACATCTGACGAGAAATATTTTCAAGGAGGTGCTGTTGCTCTTCAGTTACCTTGTAACCTCTCTATCTCAGCATTTGTGTCTTATCGTAATGCCGATGCAACGCTAAATGCTGATAATTCTATGTCAACGATAATAACGACAGGTTATCATAGGACAAAGAATGAAATAGAGAAGAAAAACAATATTAGCATCTTTACCACTGGTGCACATGTGAGATATGGCAAAACTGTTGGTGGCGATTTTGATTGGAGTGTAGGAACCTCAGTTGTCTATGCTAAGTTTTCTAACCTTCTAAACCCTATCTATACAAAGAAGAATCTTTCTACTTCACAGTTATATCGATTTTACTATCCTAGTGGTAATGGTACTTACAATATCGGTGTTGACTATCGTTTGAGATGGCGATCTCTTTCTTTTATAGGCGAAACGGCTTATTCCGGACGTGCTGATAATACACGATATGGTAAATTAAAAGGCAATGGTACGCCAGTGGCTACCCTTAACAGTTTGATATGGCGTGCTAATGGTAAGATGACCCTAACAGCGGTGCAACGCTATTATTCATATCGTTATCAGGCATTTTATGGTCGTGCTTTCGGTGAGAACTCCTCTGTAACAAACGAAAGCGGTATATATGGTGGCTTGCATTATGAAGTGCTACGGAATCTGACGTTGGATTTTTATACTGATTATGCATATTTCGCATGGTATAGGTATCAACATGGGCCAGGAACCTATTCATGGGATAATTGCATACAGGCAACAGTGGATATGGGGAAAAACTGGACATTGTCGACCAGATATAGATATAAGACGAAGGATGGTAATAGCCATAAAATACGTGTAATAGCGAATTATGCAGGAACGAGATGGCAGTTGAGAAGTCATGTTGAGGGTTCTATAGTGAAAAAAACGAAAGAACGTAACAATGGCATCATTGTTTCCGGTAGTGCAAGTTATAAGATATCAGAGCGATGTGATATCTATGGCATGGGTGCTTTTTTTAGTACCGATGGATACGATAGTCGTCTCTATGCCTATGAGAAGGGCCTGATATATAATTCCAGTTATCCCTCATATTGGGGTAGGGGAATACACGGTGTCCTGATGGTGAAAGGGAAGTTAACAAAATGGCTTACTGCAGTTGGTAAGGCAAGTACCACCTATACCTCTGCCACATCAAAGAGCAAAACCACTACAAAGACCTTGATAGAAGCCCAGCTACAGGTAGTGTTATAAAAAATCCCCCAACCATTGTCTGTTGGGGGATTTTTCATAAACTATTTTGTTGTTTACTCATGTAGAGAGGCTTGTCTTGCATTCTCACCCTCCGCGTATCCGCCTTCGCCGCTTATGTCTGTATTGCCAGGTATAGTGAGCTCAACAGATGCGCCTGCCATAGTTGATGTTGTTGCAGCTATACGTACGAGGACTTTTCCTATAGGGAGATATTCTATGATACCATAATCTGTGGCATTTATCCAGTCTTCTCCGCCATTAATGGAATACTCAACAGCTGGGGTAATGGCATCGCCCGTGATATATCCAGTAGGCTCTCCATATAACGTGCCTCCATTGTTATATGCAAATGCAATATCCGTTGGCGCATGTGCAACGAGACCTGTAGGGGCTGCTGGACCATCCAACTGTGGTAAAGTGAACGAACCCTCGTTGGCACGGCTGACGAAATTACCATCAGCATCATAAGCTACGATGTGGTAGAAATATATGTTTCCTGGAGAAAGGTTCGTGATGTTAACATGATACAACTTATCACTCTCAGAAAAGAGTGCAGGATATTCTGCAATTTTTTTACCATTAGTACCTGCAAGTACCATTGCTAATCTCATGTTTTCTGCATTATTAGCAGCAAACCTTGCTGTGGCAGAAGTGAGGTCTTCGCTGAAGGTTATTAAGCCACTTTCCTCCAGTTTGTTGGCATTTACAATATTGTGTCGTGCATCATAGGATGTGGTTTCGCTAATGTTGTTGGCAGAATCATCATCACTACCACAACTGGTTACAAACCCAGCAACAATCAGGGCTGTGCAGACGAATGGAAATATATTTTTCATATTTTGTTTCTCCTTAACCTTTTATTTTATTTCACTTCTGCGCCGGAAATATTGAATGTCTTACCATTCTTGACGATGACAATCTTCCCGTCCTTAACAAATTTACCATTAGGCTGTGTCCTCTTGTTTTGTGTCTCTGCCTTTATACCCTCTATTTCTGTTATAGAGCCAACAGTAGATATTTCAAATGATCTGGCTTCCGAGGGGGCAATGTCACGAATCGAAATACAAGCACGGAAAGGTGACAATGTATTTGCCAAAGGTGCAAACATGTTGTCGGAATTGCGTAAACCATAGTAAGGGTGCTCTTCATCGTATTTGTATTTTGATGTAAGTGTGTATGTGCCAGACATATAACCGGCAAAATCCAAACCACCAACACTACTCCAAGTTGTTTCCGAAGCAGTCTTTTCTATTCTTGCATCGGATAGTACCAGATTCCATGTGCATGCCTCTTGAGTTTTCATCAGCCATGCATAGCCAGGACTCACTTCCTGGAATTTTAGGAAGTAAATTTGATTTTGGCTTTCTGATGTAACAAGATATAAGTATATTCCAGCTTTTGCAGGGATATCTAGTTCACCGAGTCCAACAGGAAGACAAAT
This sequence comes from uncultured Prevotellaceae bacterium, assembly GCA_946539635.1. Lineage (GTDB taxonomy): Bacteria > Bacteroidota > Bacteroidia > Bacteroidales > Bacteroidaceae > Prevotella. The sequence goes on along the minus strand of CAMNHS010000003.1, from coordinate 11,339 downwards.
GGTATTATACCCTTCAACAAGGTCACGGGTATAAGAGAATGTCTTTGCAGTAAAAGAAACGGAAGAATAGAAATCTACTTTGTCAGTCAATGTGAAACTGTTACAAGTGTGGCTCCATTCGTTTTCACCCCTTACAACAATATGTTTTTTGTCCAAAGGCCATACGTCAAAACCCCGTGGTGCGATAGCAATAGCATTAGGGAAATTCTCTAACAACGCCAGAAATTCATTGTAGGTCATTTCTGTTTCTACCTCTGGAGTTGACAAGTTTCTGTCGTAATAGTTTACAACAAGTGAAGTGGGTGGCACTGTGCCACTATCTTTAATAGTATAGTCTGCTTTTACAGTGCCGGTATAATCTCCAGTGAAAGTTGCTGTAGCAGTTGCGGTTCCTGGATTGATATTGTTATTGTATGTTAGGTTATAGTCGGTACCAGGTATCAATTTTATTTCACCATAATACAGATCTGAAGCAGCAGGCTCCTTTGCAGTGCCATCATAATTATATTCAGATGTAGCTAATTCGAGTGTTACCTCTTTACTCAAATCTTTAGGATTAATAGTGAAATTACTTGTGGCGACACCGGTGTAATTACCTTTGAAAGTCAGGGTTGCAGTGGCTGTGCCAGCATGGACATTGTTATCGTAAGTCAGATCGTAGTCTGTACCTGCTTGAAGATTATTGTACCTCTTCGTTCCCTTTCTGACACCGGAAACCGTAGGCTCCTTTGCAGTGCCATCATATTCGTATTGTGTTGATGATAGCGTTACAGTGGCACCTGTTAAGTCTGTTTGAGCATAAATCGAACTGCTGAATATGCAAAAAAACAGCAAAATTGGTAAAGAGAAAATGTTCTTTCTCATAATGGATTATATTGTATAAGTTTTTAATATAGGTTTGTTCGGGTGCAAAATTAGTGTTTTTTTCTTAAAATGCAAATTTTTTGCCAAAAAAAAACGAATCAAGTGTTTGTTTTGTGCGATTTTATTCATAAAATGTCACATAAAGTAAAAGTTTCGCAGGCGAAAACCACTTGCGAAACCTTAAATTGCTTATTTAGGATAAAAAAATTATCTACATGCTGCAGCGGCGATGGTCCCACCGATGAGAGCTCCTGCCAGTGCTCCTATTGAAATGGCAGCAGGAACTGGTGCAGGTTCAACGACGACTACGGGTGCTGGTGGAGGAGGACAAGGGTAAGAATAAGCTACTGGTGCAGGTGTAACGATGACTCTCTCGCGATATACAGGACGTGGAGGAGGACAATGGTGAATAGGTCTGTAGGGGCGATGATGTACATAGTTATGGTGTACAGGCCCTCTGTGACCATAGTTGTATTCCCTTACATAGGTCTCCCGATATCCTCCGCCACCATAATTCCTACATGCTTCAGTACGAACTACATCGTGCCGTCCACCCTGTATGTCGTGACTACCGTGACCGCTACGACGCTGTGCTAATGCTGTGCCTGTACCTAACATTGAGATAACGATGAGGCTAAATAACATCTTTTTCATAACTTTTCTCCTTTCTATAATAATTAATATGGTTTAACTTTGCAGCATGAATTGTTTCATGGTGCAAAGATACGGCAAGAAAAGGGATTTCGAAAGTATTTTTTCCTACTCCTTTGGGGAAAATGCCTACCCATAATAGGAAATTCCCGAATAAACCTTTTTTACATTTACTACGTCACATAAGTGAGTTCAATAAAAAATTAAGGTAAAAATGAAAAAGACTATTATTATTGCATTAGCGTGCTTTACAATGAGTATGGTGGCATCGGCACAGCCTCAGCCACAGAAGAATCAGGAGTGTGGAAAGATGGAATGCTGCAAGGATAACTGCTGCAAAGATAATTATTGCAAGAAAAACTGCTGTCAGCAGAAGTGCTGCATAGATTCAACAACTATGAAGACAGTAATGGAGTTGAGGAAGAAGTATCACGAGAATTTCCGTAAGGAACTCCGTCAGACCCTTGGTGATGAGAAATATATCCAGTATCTTGAGTCTCAGGTTTACATGAAGCAGCATCGTGCTATGCACAAAAGGATGCATGGGCAGAGAGGTGGCCAATGGTCAAAGCGTCGCAATCCTATGATGCACCACGGATTCCGTGGCCACCACCCAGGTGAGGGATTCAAGAAGGTTGAAAGTAAAGACAAAAAGGATTTTGAAAAGGAAAAAAAGAATAATAAGAAAAAGGATAACAAAAAATAGAATATAGTAGGTTTTATTTCAGGTATAATCCTTTTGGGTAAAAAGAAGAGGATGGGGCTTTTCCCATCCTCAATTTTTTGTTATTCTTTAATGACTGCTCTGTAAAGGTTACACCCTATAAAGTTTCCAATAACTATGCAGACATAGAAAGTCAACACTTCTACAGCATGTTCCGATAGGTATTCTACGGGTACACACATATAGTAGAAAGCATCTGCTACACAGTGAGGAAAGCCACAGGTAATGAAGAGTGGTACTCCGAATAGCAGTGGTAGGTTCTGCTGTTTTCTTCCAAATGTAACTGCTGTTGTCATTATAAATCCACATCCTATAGCCAGGACTCCTCCTTTCAGTGGACCTGTTGCCAGACGTCCTGACAGGACAGCCTGTGCTGTTTCCTGCAGCGGCATAGGGGAACAGCGTGCTATAAGTGCTACAAATAGACAGCCCAATAGATTACCAAAAAGAATAAGAAAGAGCTGTCCCACCTCGCCCTTTACGATAAATCCAGCTGTGCCAGTGTATAGCTTTAAGGCATAGTGAACAACTGTGAGAAGTCCGAAGGCAAAGAGTACCGCTCCTATGATATCCTTAGAAGCCAAATAGCCAAAACCTGCAATACCAATGCAGACACCGGCAAGAAATGATGAACGGAGAAGTTGATTGATAGTCATAATGCTTTTGTCGTGGTAAATTATCTAATATCAAAATCTATATGTCATACCTATGGTAAGTGCACGGTTGTAATAATTTTCTTGTAGATTTAGTATCTGAAACGAAGGCATTCCGGTGATATCACGGAAGTCGGCATATACATTGAGATGCTTACCGAAATCCTTGTTTACCTTTACTGAAGCGTAGAGATGTGAAGGGATGAGAGATAATGACTGCTTATTGTTGTATAGCAATACCGATGAGACTCTAAACCCATGTCCCAGCAATAGGGTAGGAGCCAGTTTCAGGTTGATGCAGTTATTGTGTATGTTCGTATCTACCCCACCAAGTTCTGTCTTTACATGATAGTAATCAGCCCCTGCAGTCAATCGAAGAAATCCTGCCATCCATGTTACTGACGTGCGGAAACCTACCTTTTGCTCTTTTGGCAGAAAGGTGTCATCTCGCCATGAATAGTATGCACTTGATGTCGCTGCGATGTTTTTATATTGATAAGTATAGCGAGCCTCCGTATTCCAGATAGTATTGGTCTTCGGATAGAAATTCCTTCTTTCTATTGCAATGATGTCTGCATAGAATTCATCTGCCGATGGAAGATAGAAGTCATGACTGAACGATCCCTGTACGAAATGCCTGTTGGCTTTATATCCTACACTGGCATGATAACAGTTGATGTTTTTCGAGTTTGAGGTGCGGAATTCTTCATCACCTGGGTTGAAAGAGTGACTCCAATGATTAAGGTGGTCAAGTCGGTCTCCTATGGTAATGAGCCATGGTCCGTGGGTATAGTTAAGCTGCATGTAAAACTGATTCTCCAGATATTGCTGCCTGTTATAGTCTCTTACCCAATAGTTGTCATAGTCCATTTCCCATCCTGCTACTACCTGCAAGTCTTCAGTAAACAGTGGGAAGTTGAATTCTGCGTAGCAGTATGGATATGTTTCACGTATCTTGATCTGCCCCTCTTGCAAGTTGAGATAGTCTGCTCCTGCTTCAGCAATGAATTCTGCACCATTGTCGCTGAGTGTTCTGATGTATTTCGCTACGAAATCTCCGTATCGTTCCAATGTGGGAAAGGTATAGTCTTCATTGTCTTCAATGAGGTGGGAGCGTTCCTTGTAGTCATAAAACTGCTGATAAGCCTTTATCATCAGGTAGTCTTTAGGGCTAATGTCCCATTTTAGGCTAAGGTGAGCATTCTCAACAGCTCGTCTGGAACGGAAGTAATCCATGTCGTCTGTTGTTGCCTTGCCATATTTCAGACTGGTAAGGGCATATCCCTTTATTTCAATGTTTTTGCTACTTGTCGTTACGTCGGCATATAGTTTTCCGTTACCGTATGTACTGCCTTCCACTGCCACTTTTCCGCTGGTACCAGGTGTGGCAGGCTTGTTGTAATATACATCAATAACTCCATACAGTCCATTGCTTCCTTGCGAGACAGAGCCAAAGTTATATATATGCACCTCTTTCAACTCGGATGCCTTTACATTTTGCGTAAAAGTCTCAATGTCCATAATGTGGGTGACATTATCTACGCACAGATCATATTTCCCGACAATATTCCTGCCGTCGGTAGTAACAAAATCAGGACATACCAATAATACATCCATTAGCGTCATCTCGCTATCGGGATGTAGCGCCTCTACGTTGATGATGTAGTGATCACCTTCGTAGGTGAAGACCTCGTCATCTGCCTTTACTGTAAAGTTGCAAAGGAAGATGAATACTAAAAGTAGTACTATTTTTGCGTTTTCTTTCAAAATCGGGTGCGAAGTTACGAAAAAACGAGCACAAAACAAAATATATGGGAAAAAAATAGTATTTTTGCAGCGATTTCAATATTTAATGTTCAATGTCCAATTTTAAGTTGATAGCCTTTGACCTTGACGGTACTCTGACAAATGACGATAAGGTAATTACTCCGCTTACTATGGAAGCTCTGCGCACTGTTCAGCAGCACGGCGTAAAGCTTTGTCTGGCTTCGGGGCGTCCTCCTTATGGTATGCGCCCTTTGGCACGTGAGATTGGTGGCGAAGTGTTGCTGCTATGCTATAATGGCGGATATGTCGAGATTCCTTCTGTTGATGGCACTGGAACTCCAGAGGTTTTGGTAGAGAAAACCCTTCCGGAAGAGGTGTTGCCGCAGCTGAAGGCGTTTCAGGATAAGTCTGGTTTTACCTTAATGACATACTACGAGGATACCATTTATACGGAACATCCCGATAATCCATATGTTGCTATCTCTTCCCGAAACAACAATATGAAGGTGGAGGGCATTAAGGATTTTGTTGCTGATACTCCCCGTCCTCTTCACAAATGCCTTATGGTTGGAGCCCCGGAGGCTCGCCTTGCTTTAGAGGAACAGATGCAGGCATCCCTCAAGAATATGTATATATGTCACTCAACTCCTTATTTCATAGAGTGTCTGCCGTTAGGCATTGACAAAGGAACTGCTTTGGAGGAACTTGCTGCCCATTTCGATATCCCTATGCAGGATGTGATAGCTTTTGGCGACAGCAATAATGATGTCGATATGCTGGAGAAAGCAGGCATCGGCGTCGCTATGGGTAATGCCGAAGAAAGCATAAAAGCTGTGGCAGATTATACCACAGCTTCCAATAACGATGATGGGATAGCACTTAGTCTGCGTACTTTTTTCCCTGCTTTATTTTGATACCTTTCGCCTTGGCATTAGTGCGTTTCCCTGAAATGTCATAGAATGTTCCGTTGGAATTCTTGCCTCTTACCTTATTATATACCATCTTCACACTAGTTGGCAGCGCATTCTGGTATAGTCTGAAGTTGTCAATCTTGAACCATGTCTCTGCTGGAGCATCAGAGGTGGCAACACCTAAGTCCATTGTTTCACTCTCGTCTTCAACGGTGAAAGCAACATATATTGTCTGCAGAGGGTAGTCATCCCCCACGCCGGCAATACATTGGTCCTTGAAATATCCGTTGCAATCCTTTGCAAAGACACGCTGGTTTCCCAGACGTGTTGCATTGCTGCGGTTTGAGGCATGCATATCTACGCTGAGCACATATTTCCCTTGTGGCAGAGTGACGCTTTGGGATATTGCCACTGGTACGCTGCTTCCGTTCCATACGCCAAAGAGATGTGTGCCGTCAGTAGGGTTGTCATCCCATGTGTTCTTTACGTTAATACCATACCAAGTCAGGCTGGTGTTGCTCAAAGTCCATGAAACTGGCACCTTTACTATGTTTGAGGTATTGCCGTCAGCCTCAAAAGACGGGTTTTTGATGTATGTGGAGGTGACATCAGTGCCCAGATTTTCCTTATCAACCTCTTTACAGTCCTTTGTAAGTCTCAGGTAATAGATTCCTGGGCATATAGTACCCTGATCAGCCTGTATGCGGAAGGTGAGGGTTTGCTTTGGCGTTCCGTTGCTGTTCAGCAGTATTGATTGCGGTATAGCCCATTCCTTGTTGAAGAATCCGCTGCCATCCTGTGTGCTGAAGGAGGAAGGGATTGTATAGGTGTCAATCAGCTTGCCTTCTACATATATTGTAGCCTTACGTCCTGCGTCAGCTGTCTGGAAACGGCATACGAGACCTACATTTTCCTTTACCTTATCGTGGTTGGTGAGGATATACTGAATCCATCCACCTGCCTGTGCATCACGATATACCTCATCCCTGAAGGTACCGACGGTAGAACCTGCAGAATAACTCGTTACTCCAGCTTCTGACTGCTGTTCTCCTGTGCGGATGAAGTCGATAGTACGTTTTTCGAGTTCTTCCTTTGCCTTCTCGGCCTTTGCCCAGTCGCTGTTGTCATACTCCTCCTGTGTTGCCTGATACCAATAGTTCATCACTCTGCAGTGGTGTATAGCGAAGTAGGGCTCCAAGGTCAGTTTACCCCATGTAGAACCCTCTCTGCTTGCATCGATGGTGAAGGAGAGGTCTCCCTTTGGAGTAATCTTCTTCAGCACCTCTGCTCTGTCACCTATGAGGAGTGGGGCAGTAGCCAGAGACTTTGTTGTGGTATAGCTGTCCTCAGCATGTCCCATGCGTTCTCCTAAAGCATATTCGTGTTTCAGAGCCTCATAATCAGCATCCCCAGGATTGCTTGATGTTGTAGGCGCTCCCAAGAGGATAGGGCCATATTTGAAGGCGATATACTCCTTCAGGTTAGGACATTGCTCGTATCTCAGTGTCATAGGCAGGTTGACGGTTATCACATCACCTTTCTTCCATGTGTTGCTGATAAAGCAGTAGCCATCTTTTACTGTCATATTTGTAACAGCTATCGGTGTGCCGTTGAGGCTGATGGCAAATCCTTCACCTACCCATGATGGCTTTCTGATAGCGATGGTGTAGGTAGCCCCCTTGTCTATTGTCAGCTTGGTCTGCTGCTCATAAGGGAAATTCGTCTCCTGTGTCAGGGCGAAGTCTTTGTTTTCCAGTGTTGATGGTGTGAAGAGGTTCACATACAGAGTACTGCTGCCATCATGTGTGTAGATGAAGTGTCCATACTTTGAGTGATTCTCCATACCTGTTCCCACGCAGCACCACATATCCTGGTTCACCTTACTATATATACGGTAAGCCTGTGGACGCAGAGGTGTGAAATATACATATCCGCCTGTCACTGGGTCTATAGTAGAGAGGATGTGGTTATACATCGTACCCTCATAGAAGTCTGCATACTTGCTGTCGTGTGTGGCATCAAAGAGACTCTCTGAGAGTTTCAGCATATTGTTCGAGTTACAGCTCTCTGGTCCGTTACACTCGTTGACATATCTGTTTGCTGCAGATGCTGCCATAAACCATTCATTCATGGAGTTACCGCCGATGCAGACAGTACGGTTGCTTGTCACATCCGTCCAGAAATTCTTTGCTGCTGTGGCGTAGCTTGTCATCGTAGCATCCTCCTGTGCTACTCTCTCAAAACCTATGTATTTTGGCACCTGTGTATTGGCATGTCTGTTATCCAGGAAAGAGGTGTTGACAGTCTGCATACCATTTATCATAGCCATATGGCTGTATTTCTTTGCTGCAGCGAGGTATTTTGAATCGCCAGTAATTTTATAGGCATCAGCCAATACCTCGTTTACACCGCCATGTTCTGTATTAAGAATATCCTGCATCGTTGATGTGTTGAATTTCGCAACGAGGTTGATGGCCCAGTCACACATCTTTACAAACATCGCCTTTGCCGTTGTTGCTGTCTCTCCGTCACCATACAGATAGGCATCCCTGAGACCTGCCATCACCTTATGCTGCACATAAAAGGGCACATTTCCCCTGGCATTGTTGAATTCTGTAATATTTCCTGCATACAAGTCTGTCCACAGGGTGTTGCTGGGATATCCTCCTATGTAGCCATACAATCCTGCTGTGTTGCTATTGAAGACATCCTGACAGTCTTTCATCACCTTCAGCATATGGTCCATGCGAGTCTTCAGCAGTGCCTTTGTCTCACTCTCGTGGCAAGCGGCATAAGCCAGTGCCAATGCTGTGAGATAGTGTCCTCCCACATGTCCGTCGAGACGGAAGTTGCCAGAACCCCAGTTGCTGAAGTTTGGGTGTAGGGTAGTCCAGTTGGCGTAGTCGCCAGTGTTGAGACCTGCCTGTCTTACGTATGGTGTCAGCAGCCTGTCAACATCGTATGCCAGCAGGGTCTTAAAGTTTAAATCCTGTGCCACCTTCAGTGGACCACTCGTAACATTTACCTCACAGAGGTTAAAGTGCTGCGGATATATCTCGCTCTGTGCCGCAGCTTTCTGCGAAAGCGGCAGCAGCATGCAACATGCAGCCAAAAAGGAAAATTTTTTCATAGTTGTAATTTTTTTAGGCCTATAGGGCATATAAGGCATATATGGCTTATTTATTTTTCACTCTTCACTGTCGTTTCTCCAGTGATTTTGCCATTCTTTGTGCTTGCTGTCACTTTTATCTTTCCAGCTTTGTCAGTACTCTGTACTGTCATCACCAGCATGCCGTTAAACAGTTTCATCTGTGGCTCTGTGAATACCTCCAACGATGTGGCATCACCGTTGCAGACACACTTGAAGACACCTTCTCCCTCCACCTTGAATGTCAGTTCGTCGTTGGCATTAGGGCATAGGTTGCCGTCTTCGTCTGTCATTGAGATAGTGATATATGCCAGGTCATTGCCGTCAGCTTTCAGCTTCTTTCCTGCTGTCCATACCTCCATCTTCAGTTTTTGGGGTTTTCCAGCAGTTTTTACCACTTCTTCATATGCTTTTCCGTCTTTGTCGTATGCCACCACCTTTATCTCGCCTGGCTCGTATTTTGTATCCATCCAACGCAGGCGATACCTGTCCAGATTTGGCGCTGCAGCCTTCTTGGCATTAGGATTAGTACTCTCCTGTCCAGCATTCGGATTTGGGGTGTTGTCCTTCTTGCGCTTTCCCTGTGACTTGCCGTTAATAAAGAGTTCTGCTTCGTCAAAATCGGTATAAACCTGCACAGGAACAGTCTTTCCTATCATTTCCTTGCCCCATGACCAGTGCGGTGCTATGTGCAGGGTGTGCGAATCCTTGTTCCATACAGAGCGATACAGGTAGTATCTGTCTTTTGGCAGTCCTGCAAGGTCGCAGATGCCGAAGTATGACGAGCGGCTGGGCCAGTAGAGGTCGTATGGCGTTGGTTCTCCAAGGTAGTCGATACCTGTCCACACAAACTGTCCTATCGTCCAGGGCAGGTCGTCCATATTTTCGAAATCTATGTCAGGAAGGTTGCTCCAAGAACACCATTCGTTGTCGTAAGAAGAACACTGTCCATCGCCATAAACCCCGTGGTTGGTGGTTTTGTATGGCAGTTTATACACACCTCGCGAACTGACAGTAGAAGCTGTTTCCGAACCTAAGATAAATCCCTTTGTAGTTCTCTTGTATGCAGCATCATATTTATGTGTCCTATAGTTTAGGCCAACTACATCCATCACCTCTGCAAAGCCGCTGTTCAGGGCGTTATCCACTCTGTCCATACCCTGTGTGACAGGTCGGGTAGGGTCGAGTTTATGGCACAGGTCCTGCAACCTCTTTGCCCATTCCACGCCAGCATTCTTGTCCCATTGCTCTGGTATCTCGTTACCAATGCTCCACATCACTATTGACGGGTGATTGCGATGGTTCAGTACGAGATTTGTGATATCTTTCTCTGCCCATTCCTTGAAGAATCGTGCATAGCCATTTCTACACTTAGGGTATATCCACATATCAAAACTCTCTGCCATTACCATCATTCCTAAGCTGTCGCAGACATCCATCTGCATTGTCGAAGGCATATTATGGGAGGTTCTGATGGCGTCACATCCCATCTCCTTCATCAGTTTCACCTGGCGTATCAGGGCAGCTTTATTGATAGCAGCGCCAAGAGGTCCGAGGTCGTGGTGCAGGCAAACACCTTGTATCTTTCTGGACACACCATTCAGCATAAAACCACCTTCTCTGCTGACGCTGACAGTTCTGACTCCCAGATTTGTTATTGTCTCGTCCACCACCTTATTATCCTTCATCAGGCGGGAACGCACCTTATATAGGGTAGGGGACTCTGGTGACCACAGCAGTGGCTTGCTCATCGTCAGTTCAGTCTCTATCTTGCCATCTTCTGGCACATCGAAGTGGTTGCCTGTATAGAACATCCCCTTGCTGTCGAGTATCTCTACCACAAAGGCATAGTCCTTCCATTGTATCTCTCCCTGTTTGCACAGCTGTGTCTCGTATGTTATGACAGCCTGCTGTTCTGTAAGCCCGTGATTGTCAACCCCTTGTCGCAACTCTTTTGTTCGTATTGCTGTACTCCATGTGTCGATATGTGCCTTTGGGGTTGTTATGAGGCTTACAGGCCTGTAAAGTCCTGCTCCCGGGTACCAGCGGCTGCTCTCTTCCCTGTTGTTCAGTGCCACCTCAATGACATTTTCACCAGCCTTTATGAGGTCTGTCACATCAAGTCGAAAAGCATTATATCCGTATGCCCAATAGCCTGCTGGCTTACCATTTACAGTAACTGTCGGCTCTGCCATAGCGCCATCGAAGAATAGCTGATAGCACTTGTCGTTATTAGTATTTGCTGGAATGTTCACTTTGGTGCGATAATATCCCTGTCCTATCCAAGGCAGGGCGCCTGATCTGCCGCTTTTCTCTGTTGCTTCTTTCTCACCATTCTGTTCTATTGCCACCACCTGCAGGTCCCATTTCTTATCGAATGGTCCGCTGATGGCCCAATCGTGTGGCACAGCGACTTTATTCCATGACGCTTTGTCTTTCGAGAATTCCCAGCTGTCGATATTTGTGACAATCCTCTGTCCCCACATCGCTGCAGGCATCATCCCCCATGCTACCACAGCAGCACAAAGCCATTTATGTCCTCTTTTATTCATGTATAAGTAGTTCATTTTAGTAGATAATGGTGTAGATTGAACATTGAAGATTCTTTTAGTCGGCTGACG
>CAMNHS010000002.1 GCA_946539635.1 uncultured Prevotellaceae bacterium | reverse complement strand
TCTGCTCAGGCGAATTTGAGTGCTAAATGCTTACCTTTATGCTCTCGTGGGCTTGGACAAAGTCCATGAGCTTTCTGTTTATCTTGATTCCAGGTATATCTGATGACATTGTTATCGCCTGCGGACTGACGCGGGAATCCCTGATGACGAACGAAAGGTTTGTGTCGCCCACCGACTCCATGATTATCTGCGACAAGTCTTCCAGCATACCATCTTTCTCGGCCTCAACATCCATGTCAATATTTATTGTGATGCTCTTTACGGCGTTATCTGCCACATCATTGAGGAAATCGACACTATGGATTTCAAACATATAGTATTTTTCACCACCTCGCGCATGCTCTACGCTCTTCATCTTGACGAGGACAGAACAACCCGTGCGGAATTTTCCGACCCATTTAGACCATTCCTCACCGAAGAGAGCCAATTCCCCTACCCCGGCAAAGTCTTCAAGGGTTACGATGCCCATTAGCGCCCCCTTCTTTGTGAAGCCTTCACGCACATTAGTAACGATGCCGCCAAAGACCATCATGTCGCGCTTTGCCAACTCAGCACGGTCTGCATCACGGCCCAGTTCCGAGCACGTCGTGTTACAGATGCAGTTCAGTATCACGGCATACTCATCCAATGGGTGCGCTGAAAGGTAGATTCCAACGAGTTCACGTTCCCTGTTCAAGCGTTCTATAGCACTCCATTCCAACGCCTTGCCAGGTTTGGGCTTTGTAATCTCAATTGCCTCCAAGCCACCAAACAGAGAATTCTGTGCCTCCATTTTAGCACTGTAAAACTGCTGGGCATAGACAAGCAGGGCATCAATGAAGCTACCAATACGGGGATTCGATAACATATGCTGAGGTGGAACCAAGTACTGCTCTCTTGACACTCCAAACGTATCGAGAGCCCCTGCAAGAGCCATGCATTCCATTACTTTCTTGTTCAATGCCGATGGTGGTATGCGTTCGACAAAATCATACAAGTCCTTGAACGGACCGTTCTTCGTCCTCTCCTCTATTATCGCACGGGTGGCAGCCTCGCTCATGCCTTTAATTGCAGCCAAGCCAAAGCGTATCTCTCCATTTTTATTGACACCAAAGTTTGCATACGACTCATTGACATCCGGACCATACACCGGAATACCCATCGACTTACACTCGTCCATCAACTTGGTTATCTCCTTAATGTCATTGCAACGACGCGTAAGGAGTGCCGCCATAAACTCTGCCGGATAGTGAGCTTTCAGATATGCCGTCTGATAAGCAACCCAGGAATAACATGCCGCATGTGACTTATTGAATGCATAAGAAGCGAATTTCTCCCAATCACTCCAGATTTTATCCAGCACCTTAGGATCATGGCCATTCTTCTTGCCACCCTCTATGAACTTTGGCTTCATGGCATCTACGATATCCTTCTTCTTCTTACCCATCGCCTTACGAAGGGCATCAGACTCACCACGGGTAAAGTTTGCAAGTTGGCGCGACAATAGCATCACCTGCTCCTGATAAACCGTGATGCCATAAGTATCCTTGAGGTACTTTTCCATGCATGGGATATCGTAGGTTATCGGTTCCAGACCGTTCTTTCGCTTGATGAAAGAAGGAATATAATCCATTGGTCCAGGACGATAGAGAGCATTCATGGCAATAAGGTCCTCAAACACCGTAGGATGCAACTCACGAAGATATTTCTGCATTCCCGCAGATTCGAACTGGAATGTACCAACAGTTTGTCCACGCTGGTATAATTGGTATGTCAGTTCATCATCTATAGGAATTTTCTCAAGGTCGATATCAATACCACGTGTAAGCTTTATATTTTTACACGCCTCTTTCTGCTCGGAAAGTGTCTTCAATCCGAGGAAGTCCATCTTAATCAATCCTGTTGATTCTATGACATGACCATCATATTGAGTAACAGCCGTTTTTATATCTGGGAAATCAGGATCCGGAGCCGTTGAAATGGGGACATGATCAGATATTGGGTCTCTGCATATAATAAAGCCACAAGCATGAATACCTACATTACGTACAGTTCCCTCCAACATCTTGGCATACTTAATAGTATTAGACTCCCTTGAATCTATTGAGGACTCTGCACGAGCTATTTCCGGAACAGACTTTATAACATTTGGCAGATTCATCTTAAGACCATCTGGCAACCTATCCGGAATAGCCTTACACAAAGCGTTTGTACGATCAAGCGGAAATTTCTCCACACGCGCTACGTCCTTAATAGCGTTCTTGGTCGCCATAGTGCCATACGTTATAATATGTGCACAATTCTCATGGCCATATTTGTCCATTACCCATTGCAGGACACGGCCACGACCATCATCGTCGAAGTCTGTATCTATATCAGGTAAAGAAATACGGTCAGGGTTAAGAAAACGTTCAAACAGGAGGTCATATTTAAGGGGGTCAAGACGAGTTATACCCAGACAATAAGCCACAACAGAACCTGCAGCAGAACCACGTCCCGGGCCGACCCAAACATCCAATACATCACGAGCTGAATTGATAAAGTCTTGCACTATAAGGAAGTAACCAGGGAAGCCCATCGTCTTCATTATGTGCAACTCGAATCTTATACGGTCATCTACTTCCTTGTCTAAAGGAGTTCCGTAAAGTCTTGCAGCACCCTCATAAGCTAACTTTGCCAGATAATCAGCCTCAAACTTTATGCGGTAAATCTTATCATAGCCACCCAACTTCGCGATTTTCTTTTCTGCCTCTTCTGGTGGCAAAGGATTTTCACCATTCTCATCGCTCGTAAATTCCTTATACAACTCCTCCTCCGTAAATTTTTGTCTCCACTGCTCTTCTGTGCCAAACTCTGCAGGGATTGGGAAGAACGGCATGATAGGATCAGACTCCAGGTCATACACTTCAACCTTGTCAAGTATCTCATTCGTATTTTCCAGGGCTTCTGGAATATCTGAGAATATATCCCTCATCTCTTGCTCAGTCTTGAACCACTCCTGCTTTGAATAAAGCATACGATTAGGATCGTCAAGATCCTTTCCCGTACCGATACACAACAGATGGTCATGAGCCTCAGCAGTCTCTTTGTCGATAAAGTGGCAATCGTTTGTACATATCAACTTAATATTATACTCACGTGCAAACTCTATCAATACCCTGTTAACTTTTTGCTGCAACAGGAATGTCTCTCTATTTGCCCTTTGATTTGGGTCTTTTACCTCGTGACGTTGGAGTTCAAGATAAAAATCATCGCCCCATGTTTTTTTATACCACTCAAGGGATTTACGTGCTCCATCAACGTCACCAGCGAGAATCTTTTGAGGAATCTCTCCTCCGATACATGCCGAACATATAATAAGATCCTCACGATATTTCTCCAACTGTTCATGATCTGTACGTGGACGATGATAGAAACCATCTACCCATGAATTTGATACGAGTTTTATCAGATTACGATAACCATTGGCATTTTTTGCTAACACAATTAAATGCCAACCGCTACGGTCCACCTCTGGCATGTCTGTTTTATCCATTCCACGCCTTGCTACATACATTTCGCATCCAAAGATAGGTTTGAATGGTGCCTTCCCCTCTTTTTTTAAGTCCTTATTTGCCTTTTTAACCTCATCAAACAACTCTTTGACACCAAACATGTTGCCATGATCCGTTATGGCGACACCAGGCATATTGTCAGCAATAGCCTTATTGACAATATCTTTAACCTTGCACTGACCATCAAGCAAGGAGTAATGCGTATGCACATGGAGATGAACAAAACTCATAAGAACCCCCTAAAATCAAGAAACTTTCTTTGTATCAGCAATGATACTTAATAATACATATACCACAATTATTAAGCAGAATCCCGAGTAACACAACCGCGAGTTACCCGTCTCTACACCTAACACTATAGATGCAACCAGTGCCACCACAGAAAACAATACAAAACAATATTTCAATTCATTGCCTTTATATCCCCAATGTTTGAATTTTAAAGCAAACATCGGTATTTCTGCAACAAGTATCCATGATGACAACAAAATAGCTACTAACAAAGCAGGCATAAACCACGCATATTGTTCAAGATAATCTCCAAATCCTACAATTAAAGAGCCCCAACACAAGGCATTTGCCGGTGTCGGCAAGCCGATAAACGATGTCGTCTGGCGAGTATCTAAATTAAACTTTGCAAGACGCACAGCACTAAATGCTGCAACTAGAAATGCCAAATATGGAACTAAAGAAACTATCACTGAGTCATTCAACATAGAAGGGCTTTCAACAACCTGCAACTCATAAAAAATAATGCTCGAAGGAGCCACGCCAAAAGTCACCACATCAGCCAACGAATCCAATTCCTTTCCTATGGGCGATGATACGCCAAGCAAACGCGCTACCATACCATCAAAGAAATCAAAGACAGCACCCAAGATGATAAACAATAAGGCCAATGGCAAATCACCTTTAACAGCAAAAGAGATTGCAACACATCCGCAGATAAGATTACAACATGTTATAGAATTAGGGATATGCTTCCTACAAACGCTGAAGTCCATATACAATTCCTTCCAACTAAATTTCATCATGCCTCTTAAGCATGCCAATTATCGTTTGGTTTCCGGTAGTAGTTTGACGCATCTCAACACATATCTTTGTGTCTACCGGCAAGAACAAATCCACACGAGAACCGAATTTAATAAACCCCAAATGTTCGTCGATATAGCAATCATCGCCCTCTTTCGCATAAGTTACTATACGACGGGCCATTGCTCCTGCAACTTGCCTGCAAAGTATATCAACACCATCATCTGTAGTAATAATAATATCTGTCATCTCATTTTCATCGCTTGCCTTAGGCAGCCATGCCTTATGAAAATGACCATTATGATGCTCAACCAACTTAACCTTACCATCTACAGGGAACCAATTGGCATGAACATTGAAAAGGCTCATAAAAATACTCACCATTATTCTCTCTTCCTTCAAGTATTTTTCTTCAAACACTTTCTCCAGTACTACAATTTTACCATCCGCAGGTGCGACGACCAGACCCTCTGTATCAGTCATTTCGAATATACGAATTGGACAACGGAAGAAATTTAGTACAACGCCCCATGTTACACCAAATATTACAGCAAAAATGTAGAATGGTATAGGGGATTCAAACGAACGCCACAATATTATGCCAATAGCTATTAAAGCCATAGCACTATACACCAAAGTATCCGTTCCTTCGCGATGAATGCGGATCTTTTTAAGTTTTTTTATACGTCTTCCCATTGGTAGGTCAGTAACCTTTTTAATCTTCACAAGGACATTAAAAATCCCTTGAGCATCCTAGATAATTTAGTTAATAATGTCGAATATCTTTTTGGACAACATCCTCAAGAACCCAACTTTTTGCAAAAGTACAGAAAAAAAACGATATGTGCAAACAAATTGTGATTTTATTGTATTTTTTTCTACATTATGTCCTCATTTATATATTTTATCGTTGGGAAAAGTGTACCTTCGTCACGCTATGACCGACAAAGAATACATGCAAAAAGCTATAGCTGAGGCAAAGGCCGCGGCGAAAGAAGGGGAAATCCCAATTGGTGCTATTATTGTAGCACAAGGCAGAATCTTAGCAAGAGCACATAATCTCACCGAGAAGTTACATGATGTTACCGCTCATGCAGAAATGCAAGCTATTACTGCCGCCGCTAATGCCCTAGGAGGCAAATATCTCACTGGATGCACACTATATGTGACTGTAGAGCCATGCGCCATGTGTGCAGGAGCATTGGGGTGGAGCCAGATTTCTCGATTGGTATATGGTTGTAAAGACGAAAAAAGGGGATACCAAAAGGTAGCCCCATTATCACTCCATCCTAAAACAGAAGTCACCAGTAGTATTCTTGAAGAAGAATGTGCTACGATGATGAAGGATTTCTTTCTTACTCGGCGGTAAGTCCTATACGCTTTTCCTGTATGCGCGCCTTCTTACCCGTAAGATTACGCAGGTAGTACAACTTAGCTCGGCGAACCTTACCAACCTTATTTACTTCAATAGAGTCAATATTTGGTGACTCAATTGGGAAAATACGCTCTACTCCAACAGTCCCAGACATTTTACGTACTGTAAAACGCTTTTTGTCCCCGTGGCCAGAAATCTTAATTACAACACCACGATAGAGCTGAATACGTTCCTTAGAACCCTCGATAATTTTGTAAGCGACAGTAACAGTATCACCTGCCTTGAATTCAGGGAACTTCTTGCCGGTTGCAAATGCTTCTTCAGCAACTTTGATTAAATCCATGTTCTTTTATTTTTTATTTTTTAATCTATGTCACGTAGTCGAGTACCAGCGGTGACCTTAACGAAAATCGGCTGCAAAGGTATAAAAAATTATCTAAATTATAAAGATCACCATATACACAGGCCTACTCTTTTAATTTTTTTTAACTATAGTTTTGTAATTATGCCCAACTTCGACGACCTAAGGAATCTTACAATGTTTTCAATTTCCTGACTTGATTGTATTTGTTGCTCTATTTGCCCACAAGCATTCACGATATCATCTTGCCCGTGGAATACTAATCTATAGGCATTAGCTATATGAGCTTTCACCTTCCCACTTATACCGCGTTGGTCAATAACAAAACCATTAACACCACCATACTTTATAGGTTGTCCTCCTGCGACGATATATGGCGGGACGTCTTTTGAAAAGCGACAGCCTGATTGTATCATAGAGCAGTCTCCAACGCGCACACCTGGGTTTGCTATTACACTTGATGAGAATATAGTATAATTATGGATCTCCACATCGCCTGCAATCTTTGTTCCATAACCTAACACATTATCATCACCCATATGAACATCGTGTGATATGTGCACTCCCTCCATAAGGAAGTTGTTATTTCCAATTACAGTTTTTCCTTCAACATATGTTGCGCGATTAACTACGACATTCTCACGAATGATGTTTCCATCGCCTATCTCACATATTGTATTGCCACCATTATAGTTAAAATCTTGTGGAATTGCAGAAATAACCGTATTTTGATGAATTCGATTAGCCTTACCCAGTCGCGTGCCATTCATTAGGCTTACGTAAGGGTATATAACACAATCATCACCAACGGTCACATCATCCTCAATATACACAAAAGGATAAATGGTTACACCCTTTCCTATCTTTGCATTAGGGCTTATAACAGCCTTATCTGAAATATTGCTCATTTTACTCCTTGCCCCCTCCTAAGGCGCTATAAAGATTAACTACTGCCTGCATCTTGTTGAAGTCATCAGTAACTTGTGAGATTTCGGCATTAAGAAGTGAAGATTGTGCCGATATAACTTCAAGGTATGTTGATGTTCCCATTTTATAAAGCATCATTGTATAGTCGACACTTTTCTTAAGAGCTTCAACCCGTTGACGTTCAAGATCGCCCATTTCCTTACTGCTATTGTATTCAACAAAGCAATCTGACACTTCTGCGCCAGCTTCAAGAACAGCTTGTTGCCAATCTTTTTCAGCAACCTCATAAGACAATTTTGCTGCCTTCAACTGAGCAGTTAGGCGTCCGTTCATAAATATAGGTTGTGTAAGTGCTCCAACGAAATTAGCCAAAAACTGTCCAGGATTAGATACCGCATTACCCAAGCTATTAGTAAATGAACCTGTTCCTGTTATCTTTAAACTCGGATAAAATGCAGACTGAGCCTTTTTTACATCATAGAAACAATTTGCCAATGTCATCTCCGCCGCATGAACATCTGGACGAGATGCCAAAACATTTATAGCCACTCCAGTTGAAAAATCTTCAGGAAGACTCTGATCTGCCAACTTACCACGAGAAATGCTTTGAGCATGCATACCAACAAGGGTTGAAAGAGTATTCTCCACCTCACTTATTTGGCGCTTCATATCCACAATCTGTGTTTTTACAGAAAGATTTGCAGCCTGCGCTGAAACAACTGCTGTTTCTTTTGCACCGCGCAGCTCCTTTTGCAATTTCATCATCTGATATGTTTCAGCCGTCAGCGTCTCCATATCGTTCAGAATTTCAAGCTGACGATCTAACATCAACAATGTGTAATAGCAGTTTGCTATGCCACAGATAACTTTAGAACGTGTGACATGCTTGTAATCCTTCATCATAGCCAACTGTACCTCAGCACCTCGTTTTGTTGCCAAGATATTACCGAAGATATCTACCGTCCATGATGCCGAAACAGGCAATGCATATGACTTATTCCAATCACTTTTCTTATCTCCAGTTACTACTTTTGCCAGAGTGCCTGAAGGAGAAAGGGCTATTTGAGGCAAGAATGCAAGTCGAGCAGCTTTTAATGCGGCCTCCATCTTTTGAATATTCGCCGATGCTGCAAAGATGTCAGCATTTTGCTCCAAACCCATCTCAATTAAAACACGTAGTTGGGGGTCAGTGAAAACATCCTGCCATTTTACCCCGCCGAAACCGACGCTATCACTCCCCTCTATTGCTGCTGCATCACGCAAGACACTACTTACTGCTGTCGCATGCAAAATACTATCTGGACGCTCATACTTTGACCACAAGCTTTTACCGTGGCTGCACGACATTAAGAAAGTAACAAGCAATAGACAACATGCTGAAGAAACAATATGTTTCTGCTTATTAATTACTATATTCTTCATTAACATTTCCTCCCTCATTTTACATAATGTGGATCACTACCACTTATTGTTTCATTGATAGCGTTTGCTGATATCGCATACTGATGCAATTCGGAATCTATAGCTGCATTCTCATCATTGAATTCCATTGGTTTAATCTTCTCCTGCAGCCATTGGAAAATCACGAAAAGAACAGGTACAATAAGCACTTGCAAGAACGTTCCTACCAACATACCGCCAATAGCTGCCGCACCAAGCGTAACGTAGCCATTCTCGCCTACAGCAGGCGCCATGAATAACGAGAGTCCTGGCAAGCCAGTAACAATAAGAGGGAACAGACCAATAATCATAGCCAAAGCGGTCATCAAGATTGGACGCAGACGTGCCGCAGCACCAAGAATTGCAGACCAACTGATAGCCATACCCAACTGACGACGCTCAAGTGCAAATTGTACAATAAGTATAGCATTCTTTGCCAGCAATCCCACCAACATAATGAGTGCTATCTGCATATATATATCGTTGTTCTTTCCGAACAGGTTCGTAAACAGGAAGGCACCTGCAAGACCGAACGGCAAAGACAATATTACCGACAACGGCAACAAATATGATTCATATTGTGCAGACAGGATAAGGTAAACGAATACAACACAAAGAACAAGCACAATACTTGTAGTATTGGATGATTCCGCCTCATTACGTGTTAAACCAGAGAATTCATATGTATATCCTGCAGGTAAAGATGACTCGGCTACCTCTTCCATTGCGGCTATACAATCACCTGTAGAATATCCATCAGCAGGTGTACCGTTAACATTGATGGCAGTAAACAGATTGAAACGATTAATAACCTGTGGACCATATACTTTTTTCAAGTTTGCAAATTCACTTACAGGAGCCATGCCTTTTGGTGTGCGAACATATATATTCTGTAGCGAGGCCTTATCTTCACGTGTCTTCGGGTCTCCCTGCACATATACACGATAAAGTTTACCGAAACTATTAAAGTTTGAAGAGTACATTCCACCATAGTATCCCTGCATGGTTGTTAACACTGCAGAAGGAGAAATGCCCGCCTGTTTACACTTTGCGACATCTACGTTAATCTGATACTGAGGATATGAAGAATTAAAAGATGTCATACAGTTTGCAAATTCAGGACGTTTATTAAGTTCTGCAATAAAGTCTTGAGTTACCTTGAAGAACTTATCCAAGTCACCTCCTGTACGATCCTGCATAGAGAATGACAAACCGTTATTTGCGGAGAAACCTGTTACCATAGGTGGCTGGAATGCCAAAATTTGAGCTCCTTTAATAGCAGCAGTCTGCTTATAGATCATGCCCAGCACCATACTGGAATACTCCGAGCGATTTCTTTCATCAAATGGCTTTAATTTAACGACGAAAGTTCCCTGGTTCGATCCCTGCCCGGCAATAAAGTTATATCCAGCAATACGAATACAGCCATCAATTGCCGGATTGTTATCCAGCATACGTTGTACTTCATCCATCAACTTATCCGTTTTCAACAAAGAAGTACCCGGAGGTGTTGACACAGTTACGAACACAGTACCTGTATCCTCATCAGGCACAAGGCCAGTCTTTGTAAACACAGCCTCCGACAACAACGCAACGATACCTATCACAACTGCTACGATAGCAATCCATGATTTCTTAACAAGGGTAGAAACAGCCTTTTGGTATTTATTCTGCAATTTATCGTATGCTGCATTAAACCCTGCAAAGAAACGTGTTGTAAAGCTTTGCTTTTTTTCACCGCCATCACCGCCATGTGGTTTTAGAAGAATAGCACATAAGGCAGGAGACAATGTCAAGGCATTAACAGCAGAGATTATGATTGAAATAGCCATCGTCAAACCGAACTCACGATAGAAAGTTCCCGTCGTACCGCTCATAAATGACACAGGTACAAACACGGCAGACATCACAAGGGTAATTGATATGATAGCACCCGCAATCTCACTCATGGCATCAATCGATGCTTTTTTGGCAGAGTGATACCCCATATCAAGTTTTGCATGTACAGCCTCAACTACCACAATTGCATCATCGACTACAATTGCAATTGCCAACACCAGCGCAGACAAGGTTAGAAGGTTTATTGAGAAGCCAATAACCTTCAAGAAGAACATCGTACCTATCAATGATACGGGAACCGCAATCATTGGAATCAAGGTAGATCTGAAATCTTGCAGGAACACAAACACCACCATAAACACTAGCAAGAGTGCCTCGAACAAAGTCTTATATACCTCATGCTGAGATGCTTCAATAAATTCCGTAACATCCTGCATCACCTTAATCTTCATGCCTGGAGGGAAATTCTTTGATAGCCTCTCCGCTGTTGCCTTTACATCATTTGCTATTGCCGTAGCATTAGAGCCCGCACGCTGTGTAACCATCATCATGAGGGCGGGATGACCATCAAGTTGAGTTAACACCGAGTAATAAAGGGCTCCCATTTCCACCTTTGCTACATCTTTTACACGGAGAATTCGTCCCATATCATCGGTCTTAATAATCATATTTCCGAATTCCTCTGGCGTCTTAAGACGTCCCGTGTATTTCATGGAGTATTCATACTGTTTGTCACTCTGTTCACCAAACTTACCTGGTGCTGCTTCAATATTCTGTTCAGCAAGAGCACCAACGATATCTGTAGGTATCAAGCCCAAATCATGCATTTTAGTCGGATCAAGCCACAAACGCATTGTATAAGATTTCAAACCAATAGACTCACAATCACCAATACCTTTGATACGCTTCATCTCTGGGATGATATTGATGTCGGCATAGTTACCTAAGAATTTCTCGTCATAACGGTCATCAGGTGAATACAATGACATGATAAGCACCGTTGATGTCTGACGTTTTTGGACGGTGACACCGCTTTGCGTTACCTCAGATGGAAGTAAGGCCGTTGCCTGCGACACGCGGTTTTGCACATTAACCTGAGCCATATCAGGATTTGCGCCCTGTTCAAAATATACTGTTATAGAAGCGGAGCCATCATTTGTTGCAGAAGAGGTCATGTACGTCATACCTTCCACACCATTTATCTGTTCCTCCAACGGAGCAAGGACTGAATTTTCTACAGTCTTTGCATCGGCACCGGGATAATAGCATCTTACCATTATCGTAGGAGGGGCAATATCTGGGTATTGTTCAATAGGCAAGGTTGCCAATCCGATGAAACCGAGGATTACGACAACTATCGATATCACGGTGGACAACACCGGCCTATTTATAAAATTATCTAATTTCATCTTTTTTTATTTCATTTAATTTTTATACGTATAAACACTATCCCTTTAGTGCTTTGCCTACTGCAAATACGCCATCTCCCTGTACCTTAGAAAGTTCTTCGGCTTTTTTCAGTTTCTTTGCATACTCTGCCTCGGTAAGGGGCTTAATCTCCATACCATCCTGCAAAGAAGAAACACCATCAACTACTATCTTATCACCCTTTTTCAACCCTGAGGTTATAATGTAGTTCTGACCATCATTTTGGGTATCAATGGTAACTTCTGTATATCGCACCTTATTATCCTTGCCTACGATATAAACGAAGTGTTTGTCTTGAATCTCTACAGTTGCAACTTGCGGTATTATGATAGCATTTGTTGCAACATGCGGCATAATAACTTTTCCGCTTCCCCCGGACTTTATCAATTTCTTAGGATTCGGGAAAGCAGCGATAAAGCTAACCGTTCCGGTTATTGCATCAATAACGCCAGATGCCTTAACAACCTTACCTTGCGACTCATACTCCGAGCCATCAGCCAACTGCAAGCGAATTGCAGGCATATGATTTATCGCTTCTTGAATTGAACCATATTCACGAATAAGAGCCATACTTTCTTTCTCATTCATAGAGAAATAAACATCTACATGAGAACCATTGGATATAGTCGTAAATGCTGGATTCATCGAAGGGCCCACCAATGCCCCCACCTTGTATGGCAAAGAGCCCACAACACCTGATGTTGGAGATTTAACCGTACAGAAAGACAAAGCCTCTTGAGCTGAGGTCAGATTTGCCTGTGCCTGCCCCAAAGCAGCTTGCGCTGTCTCATATTTATTTCTACTTGACTGAAGTTCAAAATCACCAATCACATTAGCCTCATACAACTTTTTAGCATTATCATACGTCAACTTTGCCGTATTCAATGCAGCATTTGCAGAATTAACTGCTGCTTGAGCTTGATTTACCGCAGCCTTTTGCGTTACATTATCAATAGTGAACAGCACCTGTCCAGCAGACACATTTTCACCTTCGCGCACCATAATTGCAGTAATAAATCCAGATGCCTTCGGACGAATTTCAACATCCTGCATACCTTTGAATATTGCAGGATAAGAGGTTTCTACATCAGCATTGGAAACGCCAACGACACGAGTGGCATACTCATTGTCGCCAAAATTTGGTTTACCAGACTGTCCACCGCATGAAATCAAGAAAGCAGCAACAGCGACAAAAAACATTAATCTTTTCATATTTCTTCTTGTATAATTTTCAATACACCTAAATGTCTTAGAAAACTTTACGACACATATTTAGTTTCGGGGTGCAAAGTTACAAAAACTCTATTAGAACAACGCCTTACATGACACAAATTTGGACGTTTTAACATTTTTTACCCTTTTGTTTCACTCACGCATATTCTTTTTTTACGCGTGAACAATAAACCAATGCGTAAGTGCGTTATATATACGATGATTACAGCATCCATTGTCACATACAACCATCATCTATTGGACTTTGAGCCTGTTTTGAGGAGCCTATTTGCTTCTCCTGTGGATATCGTATATGTTATAGACCACAGCGAAGACATGCTTGAATTAAAGTCTGAACTACAAGAATTTGCTGACCGCGTTTTAAAGGGGGAGCCCGAATTAGCTGCTAAAGTTTCACAAGGTTTCCAACTGATGTATCTCCCTCACAAAAACAACGGATATGGTGGAGGACACAATGTTGCTCTCAAAGCAGCCATAGAGATTGGTTCGGAATATCATCTCGTTGTAAATCCTGATGTATGGTTTGGACCGGAAGTTATTCCCGCACTAAAGAAATATATGGACGAGAATCATAGCGTTGGACAAATAATGCCAAAGGTAATGTATCCAAACGGTCAAATACAACGTTTGGCACGTTTGCTACCAACACCAACCGATATTATTGGGCGATTCGCTTTACCAGAATGGATGATTCGCCGTAGAAATCAAACATGTGAACTGACGCAATCCGGTTTTACCAAGACTTTGAATGTTTCATTCCTATCCGGCTGCTTTATGTTTTTACGGATAGACGCAGTAACAAAAGTCGGGCTTTTTGATGAGCGTTTCTTTCTTTACGCCGAAGACATAGATTTCACAAGACGAATGCATGAGAAATATGACACTTTATTTTACCCAAAAGTATCCATATATCATACATTCACAAGAGGTTCTAGAAAGAATATACGACTAATGCTCATACACATTGTCAGCATTATAAAATACTTCAACAAATGGGGGTGGTGGCGCGATGCAGACCGTAGGCGCCTTAATATTGATGTAATGAAGCAAATAGGAGGAATAGTAAATAACTAATGCATACCCTTTTCATGATGAATAAAATACTCATAACCCTTCAAATTTATCTGTTTTTATGCATAACATACATGTTTGCAGAACCTGCTGGTACATGGAGACTATATAATTCATACACAAATATAAGCAAAGTTGAGCCATTCGGCAACTATATATTTGCATTATGTGATGGGAATCTTTTCTCATATAACACAACAGACCATTCTGTTACTGAACACAACAAACTTACAGGTCTCACATCACAAAACATAGTAAATATTGCTGCATGCAAAACAGCCAAGAAGTTACTAATAATATACGAGGACTACACCATAGACTTTTTGCCAACAGACTTTGCAAAAGAGGTAACAACCCTAGTCGGTTTGAAAGAGAAACTCACATCTAAAGATAAAGCCATAACGGATATACACGTTAACGGGAAATACGCATACTTAACAACGGAAGAACTTGGTACGTTAAAAATCAATACACTAAGTGGTACAATTGAAGAAACCTATACACATGGTGAAGCCATACCTGATGATGAACGCGCCACAATGACTGTTGATGAGTACAAGACTTTATCTGGAGACGCGAAACCAGACGGGCCTTCGGATAATAATTTTTTCAGACTTTATCTTAATAAGCACAAATTATATGCGACCAATGGTATTGCAGATGGTCCGACACTGATAACACGGGATGGAGTCGTACATTGTGCAGATTTGACTAATGGAGTTACATGGGCAGACCTCCCTGTGCCTAACCTATATAGACAGTCTTATGACTACAGTACGACACTATGTATGGCATTCGACCCAAATGATGAAACGCATATCTTTGTTGGAGCAAAAACAGGGCTTTTTGAATATCGTAACAATACCTTTGTAAAGAGTTATAATATAGAGAATAGCACCTTAACATCTAGCGATCTCAATCCTAAACGTACTTACGTTACATCCTTATTATTTGACAAAGAACAAAATTTATGGGCCTTTAATGGATTCTTCAATATGCTATCCATACATAAAATGAGTCAAAACGGGACATGGGAGGTCTTAGATTGTAAAACCAACAATATAGCAACTCAGAACAGATCTTTAGAAGGAGCTTTCATAAGCAAATCAAACGGTTTATTATGGTTCACGAATTCCAATTGGGACAGATCTGGACTATATGCCCTCAATATGGAAACCCAGACATTGGACTCCTATATTGCTTTTATCAATCAAGATGGTCAACTGGTAAATACCAATCCATATTTTTTCCGCCCTACAGAGGACGCAGAAGGAAATATCTGGTTACCTACGACAAATGGTCCTGTATACATTTCAAGTCAGGATATTGCAGAAAAGAACAGGGTCTTTACTCAACCTAAAATAAATCGCGATGATGACACAGAACTTGCCGATTACCTTTTAGGAGAAGTATACTGCTATGTCATAGCGATAGACAAAGCTCAACGCAAATGGATTGGAACGAAAGATGCTGGTATCTTTGTCATAAGTGCTGACAACACAAAAGAAGTTTCTCATTTTACAACCGAGAATTCTCCACTTCCATCAAACGAAATATATGACATCGTTATAGATAAAAATTCCGGCATAGTTTATATTGCCACAATAAAAGGTTTATGTTCTTATCAAACAGATATAACATCAGACTATGGTACATTAAACGAAGATAATATATATGCGTACCCGAACCCAGTATCTCCTGACTTTACTGGTCCCATAACCATCAAAGGTCTTTACGAGCAATGTCAGATAAAAATAACAACGCCATCAGGCTACATTGTACACAAAGGTATCGTTTCTGGCGGCTCATACAAATGGGACGGCTGCGATCAAAACGGAGACCGAGTTGCCTCTGGCGTATATATGGTTCTGGTGGAAACGCCAGAAGGTTCCAAAGGATGCGTAACTAAAATCGCTATCTTAAAATAATTTCATTTGATACAATGACCCTGTCAATACTCATACCAACATACGATTATATATGCTATACATTGGTGCATGATTTGCAGAAGCAATGTGAAATACTTGATAATCTTGACAAATACGAGATTATTGTAATGGAAGATGGAGGCAAAGATCAAGTAAAGTCAATAGCAAACCTTAAAATCAACGACCTACCAAACTGCAGATATATTCGCAAAAAAGAAAATGTTGGCAGAGCATATAACATTAATAATCTGGTAAAAGAGGCGACAGGAGATTGGTGCATTATTATGGACTGCGATGCACGAGTTGTTAGCGATAATTTCATTAAAAATTACATATCAGCCACCAAACAACATCCCGATGCTGATGTTATAATAGGTGGCTTAACAAATCCTACTACCCAACCTTCTCCAAAAGTATCTCTTAGATATACATACGAAAAAAATGCAGAACCCTACCGCACCACACAATACTGCAATGCCCATCCCTATAGCAGATTCTGTACATTCAATGTTATGATTAAGCGATCTGTAATCCTTAACACCCCATTCCACCCGACATTCACAAAATACGGATTTGAAGACATATTTATGGGAGTGGAATTGGGACGAAAAAAAAAGAAAATAGTATATATCAATAATCCTCTCCTACACATTGGTTTTGATAACAATGATATTTTCCTAAAAAAAACAGAAACGGCATTAACCATGTTACACAAAGCTGAAGCAATGCTGTTACCACACACAAGAATCGGGAAAGTACTGAACAAGTGCAAGAAGTGGCACATAGAGAAACCAATCTATCTATGTTACAGAATTACAAAACCACTATTAAGACGAAACCTGCTTAGTGATTTCCCCAATATGAGACTTTTCGCACTTTACAAATTAGGATACTACATTGGACTTACTAAATGAAAATATAAAATATGAAATACGCAAAGATAATTGCTTTGATTTCCTACGTTATCTTTTTGCTTTCTCACTAATACTTGCACATTTCTGTACATTAACAGGAATAGAGCAGTTTTGGTTTATCACAGGTAGCATGCGCGTAAAAGCCTTTTTTACAATAACTGGTTTTTTAGTAACATATAGCTTTTTACGTCGTGATTGCGACATCTCATCTTATGCAAAAAAACGTTTTGCCCGCATTATACCTGCATACATAATAACAATAATATTTTGTATGCTTCTTGGGTATTGGGTTACCAGTCTAAGTACAAAAGATTTCTGGTCATCAGAACAGACATGGAAGTATTTTTTCTCAAATATACTTATGCTTAACTGGTTAGAACCAGAACTTCCAAATACCTTCCAATGTAATTTATGGCCACAAATGGATGGTTCTTTATGGTCAATGAAACAGGAAGTTCTTTTTTATATTATAGTACCTTTTCTAACTTATTTTATGCAAAAAGTTGGCAAGAAATGGATATGTATTCCCTTGATAACTTTATGCATAACAACCTATCCTTTTATTAATGTCCAGACACAGTATTTCACTTTCTTTATCGGAGGTATGACTACAATGCTATTCTTCGATGTCTTCAACAAGTACTTTAGATTTCTATTTCCCCTGTCCATAATAGCATTCTTTTTCTCCATGTTTGAGACTTTAGCATTCCCTATTTTATTAATCGCTGTGGCTTATAATTGCAAACCTTTAAACTTTTTCCGTAAATATGATAATATAACATATGGTCTCTATCTATATCATTTTCCAATAATACAATTACTTATACACTATGGAGTTGCAGAATATAATCTATTTCTATGTTTTATACTAACAATCATAGTTACATCTATTCTTGCTACCATATCATGGTTTTACATTGAAAAGCCACTAATGAAAAAATGCGCATAGTATATGAAATAGAACGCCTATCAACCAATGGGGGCATCGAACGGATTCTCACAGCCAAAGCCTCCTATATGGCAGAACAATGGGGATGGGATATTATCATCCTTGTATTATACAAAGGATGTGAAGAATCTTTCTTCCCTTTATCTCCCAAAGTTCGGGTCGAGTGTCTTAATATCACTCCTACATATAATATTGTGACAGTACCATTGGCACTATATCGTCTCAACAAAATCATATTACGTATAAAGCCAGACATCTACATTACTTTTCAGCACATTGGTGCAGTCTCCTGTTTACTAAATACCCATCACACAAAAACAATATATGAGTCTCATGGTGTAAAGCAGAAAATGATCCATCCCTTTGCAATAAATATAGCGGAACGCCATGCAGATGCCATCGTTGCACTAACCCATTCCAATGCTGCGAATTTTAATCATGCAAAAAAAATTGCCATAATACCAAACTTTTCCACCCTCAATCCACAAACGTTTCCTAATTATTACACTAAAGCTGTGGTCAGCATTGGAAGAGACTGCTGGGAAAAAGATTTTTCTCGGATGAACAGACTATGGATGAATGTCGCAGAAAAGAATCCTGATTGGCAACTTCAAATACATCATAATACCACAGATGTTGTAAAAGCATATACAAGTGGCAGTATTTTCATAATGACTTCACGTTTTGAGGGGTTCGGATTGGTTCTTATTGAAGCTATGCAATGCGGACTACCATGTATTGCTTTTGACTGTCTTTATGGACCACGAGAGATAATTAAAGATGGAGAAAATGGTTTTCTGATACCATACGATGATGATTCATTATTCATTGAGAAACTAACTTACCTGATGGAACATCCAGAAGAAAGGGAACGAATGGGAAAGGCGGCCAAAAAGACTGTAGCAAGATATGACAAAATTCAGATCATGAATCAATGGAAAAAACTGTTGACAGAACTATAGCTGTTTTCGATTTCGATGGAACAATAACAACAAAAGATACATTGTTGTTATTCATTCGATATGCGTGCGGAACAAAGAGGTTTTTATTCGGTATGCTCCTTTATTCCCCACTCATTGTCATGATGATGCTTCACCTCTATCCTAACGGGAAATGTAAAGAAAAAATATTTGCATACTTTTTTAAGAATATGCCATATACTGAGTTTAAGAAACTTGGAGAATACTTTGCACATTTCGCCTGCAAAAAGATTATACGTCCAGAAATGGCTGAATGCATCAAATGGCATCTCAGTCAAAGCCACAAGGTTTACGTTATTAGCGCAAGCATTGAGGAATGGGTTATACCATGTTGCAGAGTTTTAGGTGACATAACTGTACTGGCAACAAAAGTAAAACCTGATTTAAATGGTTTCATATCCAAGAACTGTTACGGTCAGGAAAAAGTAAATAGACTTTTGGAAATGGAGCCAGAAAGAAACACATATACATTATATGCCTATGGAGATAGCCAGGGTGATAAGGAAATGTTAGCATTTGCTGACTTTCCAACTTTTGTTCATTAAGATGAAAACAGACCTTACTGTTATAATTCCAGTATATAAAACAGAAAAGACTCTTGACAGATGCATCGAGAGCGTGCTTCGTAATGCTGTAGATAAAATCATCCTTGTTGATGACGGTTCTCCAGACAAGTGTTCCATGATATGTGACAACTGGGCAAAAAAGGACCAGAGAATTGGTGTCATACACAAAGAGAATGGTGGATTAAGTGATGCTCGCAATGAAGGTATAAAAAAGGTAAAAACAAAGTATGTAACTTTTGTTGATAGCGATGACGAAATTGCTCCAGAGACATATATGTCGCTTATCAATTTCTTGACCAGAAATCCGCATATCGACATTATAGAATACCCTGCACAGATACACATCGGAAGGAAAGACGAACATAGACTTGATTTCAATGATAGAATTATTGACATCAGCTCGTTAGAACAAAAAAAGGAAATATGGTTAAATGACCTTTTTGTTCATTCTTATGCATGGAACAAAATATATCAAACAAGATTATTCCATGAAATATCTTTCAAAAAGGGAGCACTTTTCGAGGATGTGTTAATAACGCCACATTTACTGAGAGCTGCAAATTATTATGCGACATCTAGCAAAGGACTTTACCTTTATCACTCTAATTCAACTGGAATAGCTCTAAATTTTACAAATTTACCGCATTTACTGCAAGCGCAATTGCGAACATGTCACTATATGAATATAGACATTATGGGTAAAGAGGCTGACAGACTGTATTTATCCTTGGTCAATACCTATATTGACATATGTCGATATACCAATATCTGTATAAATCTCCCTTATAGACAAATATCTTTTTCATCGGCTCAAAACGCCAAAGAAAGAATAAAAATACTAATGTACAACGTCCTCGGCCAGAAGCTTTTTATAAAATTCTTCGTATTGCTGCGCCACCTTATGATAGTCATGGTGTTTGCGAACATATTCTACTGATTGGCGCTTTAGTTCTGGGATAATTTCTTTATGAAGTACTAACTTCTTCAATTCTTCATAAACACTTTCGTATGTTGGTAAAACGTTAACAATAGGCCTTAAAACGTTTTCTCCTATAATTTCATAGTTTTCAGGTTCACCACCTGTTACGGCAACTATTCCTTTCGACATCGCTAACAAAGCATTCATAGCTGGGGTATAACTATATAACTGATCTAACAGCACATCTGCATTTGTCAACATCTGCTCATATTCAGCATAGGGAACATTCTCTGCCACCTGTAGTATAGCCTTATCTGGATAATCTCTTACAATATCTTGAGCAGCCTTTAACATTATATCCGTTCCCTTGATATTCATACGGTCTTTCTGAAGTCCGATGAAAAGGCGCACTTTTTCACTTACAGAGTATTCTTGAGAGTCCATATTCTCCATTACAACTGGTAAAGGAAAGAAATGCAGTTTCTCAGGATATACATTATTATAGCAAGCCCAATATTCATACAGAACAGTAACTATAGCATCTGAATCTTTTGCCACATATTTACAATAATTTGCTGTACTACCATGTAGGTATATATCACGCACATAATGTACATTATCGTTTTCCATTATCTTGTTACCCACACGTTGTTCGCTATATCTCAAGATATTCTTATTCAATATCTGGTCAAGGACATGAAAATCTTCACCTACAGAACACATAACTACCTTCTTATTGTTTCTTCTCAGATATTTATAAAAAGGTCTCATCTGGCTACCACGAAGCGACAAAAACATAGCATGGCTCATTTGTACTATGTCATATCCTTTGCAAGTTTTTAGTATGGGCAACGCTTTAGATAGATAATCTATAAATGCCAATTTTCCATTTATGTCCGTCCTGCGTTCAAGAAGTATGTCATCAACGGGAAACTGACGCCAGCCATATCGTTCAGATATGAGGCGGACCTCATGTCCCCTTTCTCGCAATCCCTTTGCGAGATTGCTATGCCACATACTTGGATTTCCGAACAACAGGATTCTCATAGTGAATGGTTGCTTTTACATGTAGCATAAATCAGGAGCGAGCTGTTTTATTAGCTGACAATCTTTTGAATATTTGTCATTGTGCTCCCATACCCTGATATTGTGCCTCGAAATTTCTGGATTAAAGAGTTGCTGACGTTTTATGTGATGTTCCTTGTCAATACCGAGGAAATTCTCTATTTGTGACACCTCCCTGTCGTAGTCGGTTACCAATTGTTCAAACCTGACGGTAAGGTAATTGTCATTCTCATCCTTATGCCCCGAATACATATTACGTTCCCAAAGGATAAAGTCACTGATGGTGTCGTGTGCCAGCCAGCGGTAGTTGTATCTCACTGCATCCACATACACCCCTCTAATATCGCGTCTTACCTTAATGCGTTTTACTCCAGGCAGAAAAGGCTGGAAACGCTGAGTGTCTATGCCACAGTCGTCAAAGATATGGTCGAGTACGAGGCATCCTCCCTTTACATCGGGGAATAAATGGTTGAATAGGGTATAGAGAAAATTCCTGCACAGTTTGTGATACTCCGTCTTGCTCATGCGCTTGAGATAGAAAACATCTGTAACGGCGGTGTATGGATTGATGAATGGACTATGGATAGTCTCGTCAGAAAGAAGTCTTTGACTTACAATCTCCTCGAAGAAATGGAAGAATAGAGGGCGCAGTTCTGTATGACATCTGTACAGGTCGGAATAATATACAAGCCCTATAAAAGCTTTAATAGCAGCGTCTGCCCAATATATATTTACCACCGCATCATCGTCAAGCATTTTGTCCAAATACAGCAACCCACCTATGCTACGCATAAGGTCCATTTCTCCCATCCCGTGTATTTCTTCCTTAGAATCGGTGAACGAAGGCTTTGTGGCCCATACGGTACAGCAGTCATACTCTCGGAGCAAATCCATAACGGCACTACTACCTGACGAACCGAAACCATCAATGCTGACGAAACTGTCGAAGCGACAAGTGGAGTCAAAGGTTATGTGTCCACCTGCCGTCTTCCAGCGATCGTAATCGCGCAGGAAGTGGTTGCGGTTGCGGCTTAGCATATAGCCGTGTGGCAAGAGGTATCTTGCTATGTTGCGTAGATTATCCTTTATCATCATTATTTCTTATCCTATGAAAGGTTAGGAATGATGTCAGACAACTAACCAAAACCAATACAGCGCTACTCATGACATATGACCACCCTTCGAGGTTTCTTACAGCGAGGTAGGCTGCCAGTACTATCAAGGTCTGAAACATGAAGAACATTATGTTCGACATGTCAGGCATGACATCGTATTTTAATTTGCAATATAGAATTGCCCACAATAGGTCTATAACATTAAAGATGCAAATGCCATAACCTATGCCATATAGTCCCCATTGTGAGTAACACAGCACGTAAATTGGAACCATGAAAGCGTATGCTATCAGTTCAGCTATGAAATACAACTTGGCATCGCCTGCTGCGAGTGGAAGATATTGAAGCGGTGTTGCTATTGTTTTTACAAGTCCTGTCAGCAATGCCATCTCAAGAATGGGTATTATTGAAATAAACTCATTGCTCAACAATAGTGGTACTATGATATTTGCTATCACCATAAAAGCAACAAGAGCAGGCGAAGTGAGTATCTGCATTACATTAATCTGACGTATCACAACAGTACGGCGTTCGCCTTCATTACTGAATATGCCTGACAAGCGGGGAAAGAAATCTGCAGCAATAGAAGATGCGAAGAGTCCAAAAAACATACTCATTATGACAAGAACGGCATTATAATAGCCTACATCAACCACTGAACCATGTATGTTAATGTAAGCCTGTATAAGCAACCTCGCCCCATGAGCCACAAATCCTTGTGCTACGAAAGATGCTCCAAGTATAAGTATTGGCTTGCCTGTTTTAAGGAAAGCACTGTTGAAACTTATCTTAAAGGGGTAGTGAGCAAAGGAGTATCTGCATACTATAATCAACTGGACTGCCAGGAATAACAATATGGCAGGTATGATACCTTTCAGTCCCCAAAGGTAATAAAGAGGTATATTGGTTATTATGCCAATAATAATTGTTAGTGTGGAAAGCCATGCTATTTTCTTTATTTGACGTGTGGCTTTCAGTACCATCATCTCTCCACAGATTAGAGTGCTGATACCTACCGCTGGTGCCAAGCAGACGAAGTCCCATACGTGTTCAGCATCTGAGAAAGTAAGTAATGATAGGGGGTAGGCTAACAGAATGGACAATATTGTACCCAGTATCGCCAGTGTAACTACAAGCGAACGAGTTAATTTCAGACTATTGTCCAGTGCCTCGCGATTGTTTGTCTCCAACCATTCCTCATAGTGTAGGGATATTTCCCTTACACCACTCTGGTCCATACCGCAATTCGTGGTTTCGTGCAGCAATTCCTTGGTTTCATTATATATGGCATTCAACCCTACACCAGCAGGACCAAGATATACTGCCACCAACTTTGTTCGCATAAGGTTTAATAGGATGTTAACACCCTGAACCCCAGCAAACAGACTTGTAGCTTTTAATATGTTGCGATATGAATTGTTGTTATTCAACTTTTTATGCATATCTTATACGTTCTGCATGCTATGCCTCGTGCTCCGAAGCCTTCTTTCTGCTGTATCAATGGTTCCTTCAGATGCACACTGTCATCTTCCATGCTGGTGCCAAAGTCTATGACATTGCATTCATCAACCCATTCGAAGGCTTTTATAATTTCTGTGATAAGAAGGTCCATAGCCTTACTCTTCTTACCACGAGGTGAGGCTGACATGTATTGTGTACGTGCCACTTGGTCTGACAAGTATATTACTGTGCCTCCTTCCATCGTGCCTTCCGGGCTTATCGCACCAATACATCTTATGTTATTCGGAAACAGCTTTTGTAACCGCTTCATTTCCTCAAGTGTATGAACTGGTTTGGAGTCATATTTGTCATGCAGATTCCGGGTGAGTATTTCCCAGAAATCTTCCAATAGAGCCTGCTCTTCCTCTTCTGTCTGACCTTCTACTATCTTCCACCCTTCCCGCTTCAGCTTGTTGCTGTATGTGCAACGTCTTGGGGAGATATGGAGTTCTGAATGAAGATTTATTGCAGACATCAGATTACATTCTATTGTTTCTGCTCCATTTCTCCACAACCAATAACTGTCATCTTCTGATGGTTGTTTGTGGTAAACAGTCGGCATTTGCTTGTAGTACCATTCCTTGATGCCTGCTTCATGTAAGAAATGTATGGTTTCATCGAACATCTCTCCTATTTCTGCAGCATGCGCCTTATTGCTCAACACTAATCCGCCATAGGTCAAGCCTTGATGCGACCATAAAACTTCTCCCCTCTTGTTGGCAGGCAAAAGGGATAGCAGATTGTTGTCTTTATAGTACATCAGGGAATAGTCATCAAAGCGATCTGCATGATATTCCATGTAATCGCGCATAAAAAGGAAAGTGCCATTCTTGGATTCCCTTACAAAGGAATCCCACTCTGCCTTCTTATCTGCCGTATATCGAACGATATGTATCAAAATCTCTTATATAATCTTCTTCATCGTAATCATGACTTGCAAGCACAAGGCACAGGGCTCCTGTTGTGAAAGCTCTTTCGTGCGCCCAAATGCCTGGAGGCACCAGCAAGCCTTGATATGGACGATTGAGGGGTACTACTTTCTCGTCTTTTCCGTCATTCAGATATACCTCCAAGGCTCCCGATGCTGCTATTATCATCTGCCAACATTCCTTGTGGGCATGAGCTCCCCGATCCTTGCCAGCTGGGACATCATATATGTAGAATACACGACGAATAGCAAAGGGAACATGGTTCTCTTCGTAGATATAGGTCAAACTGCCTCGAGGGTCTTCTTCCTTGGGCAATTCTATTATCTTACAATCACTTAACTCTGCCATACTAAAATAACGTCTTCCCTTCTGTTTTATTGCACCACATTTCGGGGCTCTCCACGCAGAAAGGCCTTCACATTTTCTATAGCTATCTGCATTAGTCGCTGTCTGGCTGCCAAGGTTGCCCAGGCTATGTGTGGGGTGATATGACAATTTGCCACTTCTAATAGTGGACTTCCGCTCCTTGGAGGCTCCTCTGTCAAGACATCAATAGCTGCAGCATATATTCTACCCCCTTTCAAAGCATCCGCGAGGGCTTGTTCGTCGATAAGCGGACCTCTGCCTGTATTCAGGATGATGGCTGTTGACTTCATCCATGACAAGGTCTCCTTATTTATTATATGCTTCGTCTTTTCTGTCAATGGGCAATGAAGGCTCACGACATCCGACTCCTTAAATAATTTCTCTAAAGTTTCTGCTTTCCTGATGCCAGCTATGCCGAGATTCTGCATTTCCTGCTCGCTTTTCGAACTGAAGGCAAGTATCTTCATACCTAAGGAGACTGCAATGCGAGCTGTTGCTGTCCCAGTATTGCCCAAGCCTATCACTCCAAAAATCTTTCCTGCCAACTCCATTTGTGGAGAAATTTGGAAAGAAAAGTCCGGATTCATCGACCAAGCACCCTTGTGTACCACATCATCATGACCTGCGACATTATTGGCAATATGCAAGAGATGGGCTATTGCCAACTGGGCCACAGACATCGTGCTATAAGCAGGAATATTCGTAACAACAATGCCCTTTTCCCTTGCCGCCTTTGTATCCACGACATTATATCCTGTTGCCAGCACACCAATATAGCGCAACTTTGGCAAGCCGTCCATTACCTCCTTTGAGAACACCACCTTGTTTGTCAGTACGATATCGGCATTCTTGGCTCTTTCCACCACCAACTCCGGAGCAGTTCTGTCATACATTACAAACTCACACTTGTCACCATCAGGAAGCACTATGTTCTTCCAAGGCTCCCAGCTTATATCACCAGGATTGGCCGCATAGCCGTCCATCTCTACTATCTTCATAGTCATATGAATTTATGTTCCTTACTTCATGAGGAATTTAGCGAATGCAAAGATAATATTTTTTTCTGAAATATCCAAAATCATCAGACAATAGAATCAAAATTATTTTTTCTTCACCTGATTTCTTTATTTCCTTGCCTATGAAAAACCATTTCTCCCTCGAGGGAATTTATGTTCAAGGGCCTGAAACACCTGTACAAGCCCCTGAAACACCTGTACAAGGCCCT
>CAMNHS010000001.1 GCA_946539635.1 uncultured Prevotellaceae bacterium | reverse complement strand
CCACCGCGACCCTGATAGGCTGCGATGAGTTGGTTGAGACTCTGAGTCATCTTGTCTGCGAGAGCCTTGTTGTATGGAGATGCTATCTCGCAGAAGCGCTGCATGATATAAAGGTTATACATGCAATCGCGCTGTGACGACATGAAACGATTCTGCGGCAGAGAGAGGTAGTACCTGAGATACTGTGTGCAAGTCTTCCACATAGCATCGAGAGTTTCCTCGGCCTTCTTGTTCATGCCAAGCTCATAGTAAGCCTCGGCAAAGTCGGCACCGCCGCTCATGTATGTCATCGGAACATTGTACGTAGGAATAACCTTCTCGGCATAGGCAACAGCCTTCTTGGCCTTGTCGAGCTTGCCCTCCTGAATGAGGTGGAGCAGCAGCGTGCCAAAGAGGCGACGGTGGGTGGCACACATGCGACTGACGGTCTCGTCGAGGTAGAGACCAGGCTTCTCCAGACCGCCGTACCTGAACTTCGTCATGAGGTTGTTGTAAACCTTCTCGGTGTCGAAGTTGTTGCTCTCGTCGGTATGGAACGGAGTGATACGGTTGACGAGACCCTCCTGTATGAAGTTCTCACCAAGGTTCATGTAGTTCTCCTTACCCACAGTCATTGCCACATACAGCGGACGTGTCCAGTTGCTGTTGGCTACCATCTCGAGCAGCATCAGGTCACCCTTATACAGGGCGCGCTTGCCGGCAAGAGAGATTGCCATGCGCTCAGGGATAACGACATTGCCGGCAGAATCCTTTGGCAGCATCATGCCGCTCTTGAGGACAGCCTCCTTGTCGATGTTGAGGTAGAGCGTATCGGTTGGAATGCAGTGCATCTCGTCATTATCCTCAATGCCGCGTACCCAACGGGCAAGGACATTCTTAACCTCGAACGGGTCATCACCAAACTGCTTGGCAGCAGCAACAGGGTCTTGTTTGAAGTATTCCAGTATCTGATTCTTCAGCTCCGGATTCACTGTGACATATTCGTTACGGCCTGAGCAGTAGTCGATACGAGGCCATGTGATAGGCAGAGAAGGAGAATTCCATGCCGGACGAACCATCTGGTCAATATACCAGTCGGTCTGGATATACGACAGGTTACATACACGGGCATCGGTACGTACCTGCTCCACATCCTGATTGTACCACAGCGGGAAGGTATCGTTATCGCCGTTTGTGAAGATGATAGGATAGCCAGTCTCCTGGAGGGAGTTGAGGTAGTTCTGTCCGAAATCGCGGCAGGTGTAGCGGCCAGAGCGGTCGTGGTCGTCCCATGTCTGCGATGCCATCTGAACAGGTACCAGCAATGCTGCAACACCAACGACGGCTGCAAGAGCAACATTCTCCTTATTCTTGAGAAGCTTTCTCGTCAGGAGGTCGATGATGGCAGCAACACCCATACCACACCATATAGCATAAGCATAGAACGAACCTGCATAGGCATAGTCACGCTCACGGGGCTGCATAGGCGTCTGATTGAGGTAGATGACAATGGCAAGACCCGTCATGAAGAACAGGAAGAAGACTACCCAGAACTGCTGAATGCCCTTCTTGCCCTTGTAAGCCTGCCAGAAGAGTCCCAGCAGACCAAGCAGCAACGGCATGCAGTAAAAGACATTGTGACCCTTGTTCTCCTTCAGCTCGTCAGGAAGGAGGTCTTGGTTGCCCAGCATCATATCGTCAATGAACGAGAAACCGGTAATCCAATTGCCATGCTCCAGTTCGCCATTGCCCTGAATGTCATTCTGACGACCGGCGAAGTTCCACATGAAGTAACGCCAATACATGAAGTTACACTGATAAGACAGGAAGAAACGGATATTCTCAATGAAGGTAGGCATCTTCACCTGTACTATCTGACCGCAGCGGTCATAATCAGAGACAGTACCTTCTACCCCACCCATCCAGTCTTCGTAAGCCTGTGCATGACCGGAGTCATGCATACGTGGGAACAGCATGTTCTGCGCATATTCATAGGAATCCTTTGTGCGGACTACAAAGTATTTGTCAGGCTCATCTGGAGAGTGTTTCTCCACTTTCTGATAGATAGGAGCACCTGTCTTCATACGTGGAATACACATATTGCCCTCAATATCGAGAGCCACCTGTGAGGTGTATGCCTGACCGTAGAAAAGAGGACGGTCGCCATACTGGTCACGAGAGAGGTAGTTGCCGAGGGTGAAAATATCCTCCGGAGAGTTCTGGTCCATTGGAGGGTTGCTTGCTGAACGTACTACTATCAGCGCGTATGTAGAATAGCCAATCATCAGCATCAGCATACAGCAGAGCATAGTGTTCTTAACGCGATTGGTAACAATGACAACGCCCTTCTTCTTGAAATTAAGACAAAAATAGAGTACAGCAAGTACCACAACGCCAATAACAGCAGCACTCCATCCGTAACCATAGAATGGGATGCCCAGCATGCCTACTGCCAGCAGGAAGGAAACATTGCCACGCATGACAGACTTGTCGGCATAGGTCTCCCAGATAGCCCACAGCACAGCAGCCACCAATATAATAAGGTAGATAATGACACCGGTATTGAACGGCATGCCGAGGGTGTTCACGAAGAACAACTCGAACCATCCGCCAACGGTAATGATGCCGGGAACGACGCCATAGAGCACCGCAGCAACGATGACAACAGAAACGAAGAGTGCTATCAGCGAACCCTTGAGATCAGCATCGGGATACCTTTTGTAATAATATACTAATACGATGGCTGGAATACACAACAGGTTGAGCAGATGGACACCTATTGACAATCCCGTCATATATGTAATAAGGATTAGCCAACGGTCAGAGCCAGGCTCGTCGGCATGGTCTTCCCACTTTAATATCAGCCAGAACACTACCGCTGTGAAGCAAGAGGAATAAGCATACACCTCACCCTCGACAGCAGAGAACCAGAAGGTATCTGAGAAGGTGTAGATGAGTGCTCCCACCAAGCCAGAGGCTTCGATTGCTATCATCTTCGCGGTCGTCAGCTCCTCCCACTTGTCAATGAGCAGACGGCGCACCAGATGCGTGATACTCCAGAAGAGGAACAGGATACATGCAGCCGACAACAGAGCCGACATCGTATTCACCATGCGAGCCACCTGTGTGGCATCGGAAGCAAACTGAGAGAACAGATTTGCCGTCAGCATGAAGAATGGTGCGCCAGGGGGATGGCCAACCTCCAAAAGGTAACCCGTGGTGATAAACTCTGGACAATCCCAAAAGGATGCCGTTGGTTCAATAGTAGAACAATATACGAAGGAGGCAATAAGGAATGCCACCCAGCCGAGTATATTATCTACAATACGAAACTTTTTCATTTTTCTTGTATTTGGTTTAATATTTTATGATTATCTAAGCTCTGTTGTTTTTTTAATTCGGTGCATGTTTATAGCAGAAGTATGCCACGATGCCAAAGAGTATATTCGGCACCCATGCTGCAAGTATCGGCGGTGTACCGGCATTGATGGCAAACGTTGATGATATCGTCTGCAACATTATATACAGGAAGCTCAGGGCAAGTCCCAAGCCGAGATACATTCCCATGCCGCCCTTTCTCTTTCTCGAAGACAGTGATGCTCCGATGATGGTAAGGATGAAGGAAGCAAACGAACTTGCGATACGCTTATGGTATTCCACCTGATACTGCACTACATTCTGCGAGCCACGATCTATCTGTTTGCTGATGTATTCAGAAAGCTGCGGCGACGTAAATGTTTCCTGCTGGCCTTTTGAGAACACAAGGTCAACGGGTTCCATCTGTATCAAGGTATCCAATGTCAAACCCGACGTGATATGCTCACGCATACCTGCCATCTCACGTATCTTCCAGTTCGTGGCCTTCCAATGATACTTTGAGTCGGATATCGTGTCATACTGTATCTCCGATGCTGTCATGTGAGAGACAAGTTTCTTATTCTCAAACTTATCGAGACAGAAGCCATAGCCCTTCTTGAAAACATTATCATAGTGCTGCATGTAGGCGATAACTCCTCTATCTACCTGCAACTGCACATTCTCGGCCGATGTGTTCTTCTTGTTGTTCTTATACATCGATTCAAAATTCTGACGTATCACCGTACCATGAGGAATGACGTATGCCGCCAAGGTGTATGACAATATTGAAATAAATACACACGATACCATATACGGCACCATAAGACGCTTGAAACTCACTCCAGCCGCAAGGATAGATATAATCTCCGAATTGCCTGCCATCTTTGACGTAAAGAATATTACGGCAATGAAGACAAACAAAGGAGAGAAGAGATTAGCATAATATGGTATGAAGTTAAGGTAATAATCAAAGACAATGGCCTTCCAAGGAGCATTATACTCCGTGAATTTTGCAAGATTCTCATTAAAGTCAAAGACAATAGCAAGAGATATGATAAGCGCAATAGCAAAGAAATAAGTGCCTATGAACTTACCAATGATATATCTGTCCAGACGGGGACAGATGCGATAGAACTGAGAGAAGTATTTATTCTTAATACGTCTGTTACTTCTCTCCGTCGTGGTACGGATGACCCTTATCGCCTTCGTTGCATATTCTCTATAATGCTTTTCTTCCATTGTGTGAAATCACCTTTTATTATGTGCTCACGGGCATCACCCACGAGTCGTAAATAGAAAGCCAGATTATGTATGGAGGCAATCTGTAATGCAAGATATTCCTGTGCTTTGAAAAGATGGTGCAAATATGCTTTCGTAGTAATCCTGTCAATATCGCAACCATCCGAGTCAATCGGTGTGAAGTCGTCTTCCCACTTTTTGTTCTTCATGTTTATAGTACCTTCGTATGTGAATAGCATAGCATTACGTCCGTTTCGCGTTGGCATAACACAATCGAACATATCCACACCGCGTTCTATGTTCTCAAGAATATTCCAAGGAGTACCGACCCCCATAAGGTAACGTGGTTTGTCTTTTGGCAGAATCTCATTTACCACTTCCACCATTTCATACATCACCTCCGTTGGTTCTCCTACTGCCAGACCGCCGATGGCATTACCGTCACATCCCTTGTCGGCAATATACTTTGCTGACTCCTGACGCAAATCCTTAAATGCACAGCCTTGTACTATTGGGAACAGGGATTGCTTGTAGCCGTAAAGCGGTTCTGTTTCGTTGAAACGCTTGATACAACGATCCAACCACCTATGTGTCAGATCCAACGACTTGCGGGCATATTGCCAGTCACTCTG
Organism: uncultured Prevotellaceae bacterium; assembly: GCA_946539635.1. Taxonomy (GTDB): domain Bacteria; phylum Bacteroidota; class Bacteroidia; order Bacteroidales; family Bacteroidaceae; genus Prevotella. The sequence goes on along the minus strand of CAMNHS010000001.1, from coordinate 24,712 downwards.
TCCTGGAGCACACTCATCGAGGGCCATGATAATATCGGCACCAATAGTACGCTCGGTATCCATAACATTCTCAGGGGTGAAGATATGCTTCGAGCCATCTATATGGCTGCGGAACTCGCATCCTTCCTCCGTCAACTTACGAATACCCGTAAGAGAAAACACTTGAAAACCGCCAGAGTCCGTCAGGATAGGTCTCTCCCACCCTATAAACTGATGTAAGCCGCCAGCCTTTCGCAGGATATCCATCCCCGGACGCAAATACAGGTGATAGGTATTGCCCAATATTATCTGAGCCTTCACCTGACGGCGCAGTTCCTCGAAATGAACAGCCTTTACGGAGCCGACAGTACCCACAGGCATGAAGATGGGAGTACGAATTTCACCATGATCTGTCGTGAGAACACCAGCACGGGCACTACTGTAGGGATCGTTATTTTGTATCTGGAATTTCAAAGTTCAGCGGATTATCTACTAATTCATCTGTCAATGCAAAATCCCATACGTCACGGACATTCTCAACGAAATGGAATTTGACACCTTTCAAATACTGTTCAGGAATCTCCTCAACATCCTTCTTGTTGGCAGAGCACATCACAATGTCGGTTATACCAGCACGCTTGGCAGCCAAGAGTTTCTCCTTTATGCCACCAACCGGCAACACCTTTCCGCGGAGAGTTATCTCACCTGTCATTGCAACATTCTTACGCACTTTCCTTTGGGTAATAGCTGATGCTATAGAAGTTGCTATCGTAATGCCGGCAGAAGGACCATCCTTTGGTGTCGCACCTTCTGGCACATGGATGTGTATGTTCCAAGATTGGAATATACGAGAGTCGATATTGAGGTATTCTGCATGCGCCTTGACATATTCGAGGGCAATGACAGCACTCTCCTTCATTACATCTCCAAGATTACCTGTAAGTGTCAGCTTTCCTTCCTTCCCCTTTGAGAGTGATGTCTCAATAAAGAGTATCTCACCGCCAACACTTGTCCATGCCAAACCTGTTACAACGCCAGCATATTCATTGCCCTGATATATGTCACGATAGAAAGGAGGATTTCCTAACAATTCGGTAACATTCTCAGGCTTCAGAGGAGACTCCAACAACTCGATAGATGAATCCATAGAGCCCTCCTTTGCAATCTTATATGCTATCTTGCGCAAAGCCTTGTTTATCTGCTTCTCAAGTTGTCGCACACCACTTTCGCGAGTATATCGCTCAACGATATATTCGAGGGTCTTCTTTGGAAATTTAATATTCTTGAAGGAAGCCAATCCTGTCTTATCTTTCTCGCGTGGTACGAGGTGGCGCTTTGCTATCTCTATCTTTTCTTCTGTAGTATATCCAGAGAGTTCTATTATCTCCATACGGTCACGCAGAGGAGACGGTATTGTAGACAAATCATTTGCCGTAGCAATAAAGAGAACCTTCGACAGGTCGTAGTCAAGATCGAGATAGTTATCATGGAAAGTAGCATTCTGCTCAGGGTCTAACACCTCCAGCAGAGCCGAAGCAGGATCTCCATTAATGGTATTCTGTGTAACCTTATCTATCTCGTCAAGAATGAGGACAGGATTTGATGAGCCAGCCTTTTCTATACTTTTTATAATACGACCTGGCATAGCGCCAACATAAGTACGGCGGTGTCCGCGTATCTCAGCCTCATCGTGCAAGCCGCCAAGGGACATACGGACATACTTTCTTCCCAAGGCATCAGCGATACTCTTACCGAGCGACGTCTTACCAACACCAGGAGGGCCATACAAGCACAATATCGGAGACTTCAAGTCACCACGCATAAGGAGTACAGAAACATATTCCAAAATACGCTCCTTTACTTTTTCCATTCCATAGTGGTCGCGATTTAGCACACGCTCAGCATGATGGAGGTCCAGATTATCTTCCGTATATTCGTTCCAAGGAAGTTCGACCAGTTTCTGGAGGTATGTAAGCTGCGTATTATAGTCCGAGCTCTGCACGTGAAGTTGGTCAAGGCGTTCCATTTCCTTCTCAAAGAATTCGCTGGTTTCCTTATTCCACTTTTTCGTTGCAGCCTTTTCACGCAATTTAGCCTTTTCTGGAGAACCGTCTTCGCGTCCCAACTGCTGATTGATACTCTTTAATTGCTGGCGCAGGAAATATTCCTTCTGCTCAACGTCGATGGCATGCTGGGTACGATTATGGATATCAATACGCATATCAGCATATTGTATCTCACGATTCATCAACTGCAGTAGCTCGAAGCAACGCATCTTCAAATCACCACATGCCAACAGGTGCATTTTCTCCGAAAGTTTAAACGGCATGAAGTATGACACCGTATTAAGGAGCTGCACAGGATTTGCAAGGTCTTTCAATACCATCTGCATCTCAAAAGTGAAAGAATCCGTTTTCTGGATGTACTCACGCACCTTTGAGTTGAGGTCGTTTAGCATTGTCTGATACTCCATATCATTAGCATCAGGCTCTTCCTCTGGAGCAGGTAAAATGTGCGCCTTGATATAAGGTTCCTCCTGCAACACCTCACCAATGCGACAACGAGCAAGTGGATGTGCAAGGAAAGCAATACGATTCTCCTGACCAGGAACTTCGAATACTTTTATAAATTGGGTTATAACGCCATATTCACAAAGATCTTCCGAGGTAGGATATTCTATCGAAGGGTCCTTTTGGCAGAACATTGCAAACTTATCCCTCTTATGCTTCTCGAGATATTTGATAAGTTGACGTGTAGTGCTGCGCGCTATCGTTATGGAGGCAAGGATAAGAGGGAAGTTAACCATGTTTCTGGTTACGAGGACAGGCATATCGCCCTCCTGTTGTCCCTTCAGCATTTCAGTGAAGTCGCCTTCAAATTCCGTTATGCGTACGAAGCCTTCAGAATCGTCTTTGTTAAAATCGTCTAATGTAAACTTTGAAAATATATCTTCCATCATTATCTTCTTCTGCGGTGTCTTCTGTATTTGCGGCCGTGACGTCTTGATTTTTTTGGGGATACAGACGTTGTGTCTTTGTTCTCTACAACAGGCTGAACATTATCCTTCACGACTGTCGTATCGACTTTCACCGTATCTCGGCTCACTGTATCTACTACTACTGTTTGTGGTTGTGCTGATGGTGTGGAAGTCGCATTATTGTATCTGCTGAATCCATATATTGCAGCAATCACAACAAATATTCCAGCTGCTATACCAACGAAGACATTGCTCCTTCCATGCATACGCTCAGAGATAGACTCCTGACCATCATCGTCTATTGATAGAGCAACAGGCTTTTCTTCAACTTTCGCCTCAACCTTTTCTGCAACCTTGACCTCTTTCTTTGACTCCTTTTGGGGTTTCTCTTTGGTTTCCACCTTTGGCTCATCCAAGATTTCCTCTTGTTCTTCATCCAGAGAATCATCCATATCGTCCACAGGAGTCATTTCGTCAAGCAAAGGACTTTCATCGTCTATTTCAACAGTCTCGAAATGAGCAAATGGCTTGTTGATAGCATTCTTCATCATAGCATCAGGCAGGAAGGTTATCCTATCGTGTTCGCCAATGATTACTCTCTCACCAGTATTCACATTAACACTGGCACGAGACTTCATTGCTTGCATCTTGAATGTACCAAAGCCCTTGATTTTTACCAATCTGTCAACTTCCAAACCTTCGTTGATAGTATCTACCAATTTCTGTACGAACTCTTCGGCTTCTACAACTTTGATATTATGTTGAGAAGCTACTATCTTGGCTATATCTTTTGTTGTTACCATAATCTTTTACCTATTTTTTTCTTGGTTTAAATGTTGCAACGAGTTTTGGAGGTACCAGATTTTTCTTTCCTGTTCCTGGATTGACAATGATTCTTTCATTTCGTTTTCTCACGTCAAATGTTCCTAACCCGTTTATGTTGACAGCTTCTGCATCACACATTTTTTCTATTATGGCTTTAACAGTTGTCAACACCATACTCTGTGTGTCTGTTGTCTTACCGCCTGTTTTCTGTGACAAGGCCGAAATTAAATCTTTGTTGTTCATATATTATTTTATTTTCGCATATAAATCAAAATCTTCCGAATCCGTTACTTCTACATTATAGAATTCTCCTACTTTCAGTTGCGCATCCTCTGCACAAATCAGTATCTCCGGGTCCACTTCTGGTGATGAGTACTGACTGCGAGCAATGTAATAATCATTCTCTCTCCTATCAATAACGACCTCAAGGGTCTTCCCAATATTATCATCCATTATCTCATGCGAGATACGTTGTTGTACCCTCATCAACTTGCTAAGACGCGCTTGCTTAACATCATCTGGTATATTATCTTCAAAATGCTCTGCGCTATAAGTGCCTTCCTCCTCTGAATAAGCAAAAGCACCCAAACGCTCGAAGCGAGCCCATTTTACGAAATCTATCAACTCGTTAAAGTCCTCATCCCTCTCTCCTGGATATCCTACCATCATTGTAGTTCTGAGACATATTCCCGGCACTTCCTCACGTAATCGTTTTATCAATTCCATTGTCTCCTCCTTGGTGGTATTGCGTCGCATATTGCTAAGGACATTTGTCGAAATGTGTTGTAATGCTATGTCGAGATATTTGCAAACATTTTCTTTTTCACGCATCACCTTCAGCAGTTCCATCGGAAATTGTGTAGGATAGGCATAGTGAAGTCTTATCCAATGTACACCAGGAATGTCTGCCATCTTTTCTATCAGTTCTGCTATGTGACGCTTGCCGTCTTTATCGACACCATAGTATGTCAATTCCTGTGCAATTACATTAAACTCTTTTACTCCCTCCTTTACACGTTCTCTAACTTCATCTAAGATATCTTCTATATCACGACTTTGGTGTTTTCCCGTAATGAGAGGAATAGCACAATACGCACAATGTCTGTCGCAGCCTTCCGATATCTTTATGTAGCAGGAATATTTTGTTGCTTTTGAAGGCTTGTTAGCTTTCGGTGAAGTTTTTGGAGATGTAGTTGCATTTTTGCTACATTCCCCAACAAGACCTTTCCAGTCAAACTTTCCATAATACTTATCCACCTCTGGAATCTCTTGCTGCAACTCCTCCATATAACGTTGGGACAGGCATCCCATAACATAGAGATGACGGATTCTACCTTTCGTCTTGGCGTCAGCAAACTGCAATATGGTGTCTATGCTTTCCTGCTTTGCATCTTCTATGAATCCGCAGGTATTTATTATGACAGTATCTCCCGTTACCTTTGGTGCGTCAATAGCACAGCGAAGACCATTCTTTAGGAACAGCCTTTGCAACGTCTCGCTATCAACGAGATTTTTTGAGCAACCAAGGGAAATAATATCTATCATTTATTATCGAAAAGTGAATTTACGAATTCCTGTCTATTGAACAACTGTAGGTCTTCTATTCCTTCTCCCAGCCCTATATATTTAACAGGCACTTTCAGTTGGTCTGATATGCCTATTACTACTCCCCCCTTTGCTGTGCCGTCAATTTTTGTGATGGCAAGAGATGTTATCTGTGTTACAGCAGAAAATTGTTTTGCCTGTTCAAAAGCATTCTGTCCAGTTGAGCCATCAAGTACGAGCATCACCTCATCAGGAGCCTCTGGTATTACCTTCTTCATCACCTCCTTGATTTTCTTGAGCTCATTCATGAGGTTCACTTTGTTATGCAGTCGTCCTGCAGTATCTATCAGCACAACATCGGCACCACTTGCTTTTGCTGACTGCAGAGTATCAAATGCTACGCTGGCAGGATCAGCACCCATCTGTTGCTTTACAACTGTCACTCCTACTCTCTCACCCCAGATGCACAACTGCTCTACAGCAGCTGCCCTGAAGGTATCAGCAGCTCCAAGCACAACCTTCAAACCTTCCGACTTAAACAGATGAGCCAACTTACCAATAGTTGTTGTCTTACCTACTCCGTTTACACCAACCACCAATATCACATACGGCTTATGATCTGTAGGAATAGTCCAAGAGCCATCACCCTGAGCATTATTTTCTGCCAAAAGGGTTGCTATCTCCTCACGCAATATATTGTTGAGTTCGCTGGTAGAAACATATTTGTCACGAGCTACACGCTCCTGTATCCTCTCAATAATCTTCAGAGTAGTATCAACACCGACATCGCTGGTGATAAGCATCTCCTCAAGGTCGTCAAGCACATCGTCATCAACAGTATCTTTCGCTGCAACAACACGAACCACCTTGTCAAAGAAACTCTGCTTTGTCTTTTCAAGACCTTTATCTAATGTCTCTTTTTTCTCTTTGCTAAATAATCCGAAAAAGCCCATTTACTATTATATAATTAAATTTCGGGCGCAAAGATACAAAAAAATAGCGAAATAACAAAGAAATAAGATTTCTTAACTCTAAATTATATACCTTTATCCTTATTTTTACGCATAAAAATTACCTTGTATCAATTCTTTATATTACCTTTGCGGCCAATTATGTATAATTTACTGTATAAATTCAGCCAATGGCTGTCCACCTACACTTCATGGTTTATCATAGCCATCGCAGTAGTGACATACTTCGTACCTGAGCTTTTTACATGGGTTCACGGCACCACACAATCATGTATCTTGGGATTCATCATGCTTACTATGGGTTTAACTCTTACGATGCATGATATGCGAATCCTTGCTGCCAGACCTTTAGACATCCTTATCGGCACGTGTGCACAATACAGTCTCATGCCCCTGATAGCATGGAGTCTGACAATCGGCGCAAGTACTTTGTGTGAAACAGTTTTTCACTTTTCGCTTTTCGGAAATGCTTTTCAACCTATAGTAGTGGGATTAATACTGGTAGGATGCTGTCCTGGAGGGGTTTCCAGCAATATCATGTCATACCTCTGTAGAGGCGATGTTGCATACTCTGTCGGAATGACAACTGTATCTACTTTGCTCGCCCCTATTGTTACCCCAATATTGGTGCTTTGGCTTGCTGGAGAACAGGTCGAAGTTGATGCTTTGGGAATGTTCCTGAACATCCTCATTGTCACACTGTTACCTGTCAGCATAGGCTTCTTCGCTAACCTCTTCTATGGTCACAACGAAGGGTTCAAAAAGGCACAAGCTGTAATGCCCGCTTTTTCGGTATTAGGACTTGCTTGCATAGTAGGCGGCGTGATTGCTGCCGTAAGGGACAAACTGATGATAGAAGGATTAACATTCTTCCTCATCGTATTTGCCGTTGTACTTTGTCACAACAGCCTTGGATACCTTACAGGTTATAGCGTAGGAAAGATCTTCGGTTTCTCAAAAGCTAAAAACCGCACCATTTCTATTGAAGTAGGCATGCAGAATGCAGGTCTTGCCACTGTTCTTGCTTCAACTTTCTTTGCCGTCAGCTGTCCGCTTGCCGTAATACCTGCTGCTGTTAGTTGTGCATGGCATTCTATTTCCGGAACCATATTGGCTACATGGTTTAGAAACAGGGACGAGGAAGATGAAACGGTTAAGGGTTAGAGAAGCAAAAATTCCTTCTCAAACATTGGGGTAAGAACATTCTTACCTATAGCGGAGCGTATATCGTTAACGCTCCAGAACTTACCACCTTGCGTCTCTGTAGGTGACGGATGTAATTCTCCGTCATATTCTGTCGTGAAAACATATACCAGTTCACGTTCTATATTATTCTCAAAGATATATGTCTTGACAAGTTTCGGTGTATAGCTATCTGATGGCAGTCCTATCTCTTCACTCACCTCACGAGCCAAAGCTGCCATCACATCTTCTCCCCAATCTACATGTCCGCCAGTGGCTGTATCCCATTTATCCGGCTGTACCTTCTTCCATTTTGCACGATGCTGCAGATACAAATCTCCATGAGAATTGAAAACATGCAGATGAACCACAGGATGCAGGCGTTTTGTACCATCATGGGCCTCAGCACGAGTAATCTGTCCTATCGCATTGCCTGCTTCATCAACTTCTGGGAACAATTCTGTATCTTTATCAGAGGTTATAAGATTGCGCTTTTCCATTGTTTTTCCTTTTTTCTCTTTAATAACGTGAAAAGAGTCGCAATTGTTGTGTTATTTTTTGTTTATTTTTTGCATTTCTCAAAACTTAATTGTACCTTTGTGCGCGAAATAGGAAAAAACATCTACTTAATTTAAAAGAATACAATCATGAGTTTGAAAATCGTTGTACTTGCAAAGCAGGTACCCGACACGCACAATGTAGGTCCTGACGCTATGACAGCAGAAGGCACCATCAATCGTAGTGCGTTGCCAGCAATCTTCAATCCCGACGACCTCAATGCTTTGGAGCAAGCTCTCCAGCTGAAAGAGAAATTTCCGGGAAGTACCATCACAGTTGTCACCATGGGTTTGCCAAAGTCTGCAGACATCATCCGTGAGTCACTCTATCGTGGAGCTGATGCAGGATATGTTGTAACAGACCGTTGCCTTGGTGGTGCAGATACTCTCGCTACTTCATACACCCTGTCACAGGCTATAAAGAAGATTGGTGACTATGATATCATCCTTGGTGGACGTCAGGCTATCGATGGTGATACAGCACAGGTAGGACCACAGATAGCAGAAAAGTTAGGCCTTACGCAGGTTACTTATGCAGAAGAGATTCTTTCTCTCGACCCACAGGCAAAGAAAATCGTCATCAGACGTCATATTGATGGTGGTGTAGAGACCGTAGAGGCTCCTCTGCCTCTCGTTGTTACTGTCAATGGTTCTGCTGCAGAGTGTCGTCCTGCTAATGCAAAACGCATCATGGCATACAAGAAGGCAGTAATTCCTGAGTGGAATGCTACCGATATCAACTGCGACATGAATCAGGTTGGCAAGACCGGTTCCCCAACTAACGTTAAGAAGGTTGAGAATATTGTCTTCAAAGCGAAAGAAAGCCGCACTATGACAGGCTCTGATGAAGATATCAACAGCCTAATGGCAGAACTGATAAACGACAAGATTATCGGTTAAAGCCTCTCCCCGCCCTCCCTAGTTATGGAGGGAGAACAATTAAAAAGAAAATAAAATAAAGCTTATATGAATAGCGTTTTTGTATATTGTGAAATAGAGGGTACGAAAGTAAAAGATGTAGCCCTCGAGCTCCTTACCAAGGGGCGTAAGCTTGCCAACACCCTCGGTGTGCAGTTGGAATGTATCATCGCAGGTTCAGGCCTCGACGGTGTTGAAAACCAAGTAATAAAATACGGTGTTGATAAAGTACATATCTTTGATGCAGAAGGTCTTTTCCCTTACACTTCTAATCCCCATACCGCTCTCGTAGTAAATCTCTTCAAAGAGGAGGAACCACAGATATGCCTCATGGGAGCTACCGTAATAGGTCGCGACTTGGGACCAAGAGTTTCTTCCGCTCTCTTTAGTGGATTGACAGCCGATTGTACACAATTGGAGATTGACGATTTCGACATGAAGGTAAAGAATGAGGCCGGCGAATTGATTGACAAACACTATGAGAATCAGCTAATGCAGATTCGTCCTGCTTTCGGTGGTAATATCGTTGCAACCATTGTAAACCCAGAGCATCGCCCACAGATGGCTACCGTTCGTGAGGGTGTGATGAAGAAAGAGGTACTTGACGAAAATTATAAAGGCGAAGTAATACGCCACGATGTTGCAAAGTATGTTCCTGAAACAGAATATGTAGTAAAGGTTCTCGACCGCCACGTTCAGCAGGCAAAGCACAACCTCAAGGGCTCTCCTATCATTGTTTCCGGTGGTTACGGTGTTGGCAGCAAGGAAGGTTTCGATATGCTCTTCGAATTGGCAAAGGAACTGCATGCAGAGGTTGGTGCTTCTCGTGCTGCCGTTGATGCAGGATGGATTGACAACGATCGTCAGATAGGTCAGACAGGTGTCACAGTACGTCCTAAAGTGTATATCGCATGTGGTATCTCAGGACAGATACAGCATATCGCTGGTATGCAGGATTCCGGCATCATCATTTCTATCAACAATGATCCTGATGCTCCTATTAACACCATAGCCGACTATGTCATCAACGGCACAGTAGAAGAGGTGGTTCCAAAAATGATAAAGTATTACAAGCAGAATAATAAGTGATGAATTTCTATTTAGATAATCCTGAGATGAAGTTCCATCTCAGTCACCCATTGCTCAAGCACATCGTTGAGCTGAAAGAAAGAAACTACGCCGACTTCGGCAAGTATGATTATGCACCAGAGAATTTTGAAGACGCCATGGACTCTTACGAGCGTGTCATCTCCCTTGCTGGTGACATCTGTGCTAACGTCATAGCCCCTAATGCTGAAGCAGTAGATGCCGAGGGACCTCACGTTGAGAACAACCGCATGGTATATGCAAGCAAGACCTACGACAATCTGAAGGCTTGCCGTCAGGCTGGTCTGCATGGCGTCTTAATGCCACGCCGCTATGGTGGTCTCAACTTCCCACAGTTCATATATGCTCCTATCAACGAGATGATGGCAACAGCCGATACAGGTTTCGAGAATATCTGGTCTTTGCAGGATTGTATCTCTACCCTCTACGAATTTGGTAACGAAGAGCAGCGCAAGAAATATATACCTCTTGTATGTAATGGTGCTACAATGTCTATGGACCTTACCGAACCTGACGCCGGTTCTGACCTGCAGAGTGTTATGCTTAAGGCTACATACGACGAGAAGGAAGACTGCTGGCGTTTGAATGGCTGTAAACGCTTTATTACCAACGGTGATTCAGACATCCACCTGGTATTGGCTCGTTCAGAAGAAGGTACTCGCGACGGTCGCGGACTTTCTATGTTCATCTACGACAAGCGTAACGGTGGCGTTGATGTACGTCGTATCGAAAACAAACTGGGCATACACGGTTCTCCTACATGCGAACTGGTTTATAAGAATGCCAAGGCTGAGCTCTGCGGTGAACGCAAGTTGGGACTCATAAAATACGTTATGGCACTTATGAATGGTGCTCGTCTGGGTATTGCCGGACAGTCAACCGGCCTGTCACAGATGGCTTATAACGAAGCTTTGGCATATGCTAAAGACCGTAAGCAGTTTGGGAAGGCTATCATTGAGTTCCCTGCTGTTTACGACATGCTTGCAATAATGAAGGCAAAGCTTGATGCAGGCCGTGCCCTATACTATGCTACGGCACGTTACGTAGATATCTACAAAATATGGGAAGACATTGAGCGCGATCGCAAGGCTGAAGGTGGTAAACTGGAACCAGCAGAGCGCACAGAATACAAGACCTTCGCACGTCTGGCCGATGCCTTTACACCTGTAGCAAAGGGTATGACATCCGAATATGCCAACCAAAATGCTTATGACGGCATTCAGGTGCATGGAGGTTCTGGCTTCATGCTCGAATATGCTTGTCAGCGTCTCTACCGCGATGCCCGTATTCTTTCTATATATGAAGGTACAACACAATTGCAGTGCGTTGCAGCAGGACGTTATATCACTAACGGCACATACGGACAGATTATTGCCGACATGCTTGAGAAGGGCGAAGCAGGAATGGCTATGTCATCTCTCGCAGGCGCCGGTGAGTGTGATGCTAACTGGTGTGGTACAGAATTTGCTGCTCTAAAGGAGCGTATGGCAAAGGCAGCCGAGAAATACAACGAAGCTGTTGCATATACCAACAATCAGAAAGACGATGACTTCAAGAACCTCGTTTTGCGTCACCTCTACGAGATGGCTGCCAACATTATCATGTCACTGCTGCTCATCGGTGATGCTACAAAGAATCCAGAACTCTTTGCTAAGTCTGCAAAGGTTTACAACCGCTATGCTGCTGCTGAAATAGAGAAGCACTATGATTTCATCATGTCACTGAGTGTTGAGAATCTAACCGACTATCAGGCATAGTGGAAAACATTCCTTCCATAGTACAGGATCTTGCCTTAATTCTTGTCACAGCGGGAGTTGTGACGTTAATATTCAAGAAACTCAAGCAGCCGCTTGTGCTTGGATATATCATGGCAGGATTCATAGTGTCACCAAACTTCCCTCTCACGGTATCCGTTGTAGATCACAAGAATATCGAGATATGGGGTAACATCGGTGTAATGTTCCTTCTCTTCACGTTAGGTTTGGACTTCTCGTTCAAGAAAATCCTGAAGATGGGCATGGCTCCGATTATAGCTGCCCTCACCATTGTCTTCTCGATGATGATGATAGGCATCTTCGTGTCACGTCTCTTTGGCTGGTCGCAGATAAATGGAATGTTCCTTGCCGGTATGCTTGCCATGTCATCCACTACCATTATTTACAAGGCGTTTGACGATATGGGGCTGAAGCAACAGCAGTTTGCGGGCCTTGTCATGAGTGTGCTGATACTGGAAGATATCCTTGCCATCGTCATGATGGTGATATTGGGAGCTATTGCCGGCGGTGGTTCGCCTGATAGCGGAATGATGTTACAGACGATACTATACATCGGTTTCGTCATAATAATATGGTTTGTGGTAGGATTGTTTCTTATCCCTACCTTCTTGCGTCAAGTAAGACCCCTTATGAATGATGAGGTGTTGCTTATCGTTGCTTTAGGCATGTGCTGCTTTATGGCGGTGCTCTCTACAAAGGCGGGCTTCAGTTCTGCTTTCGGAGCATTTGTCATGGGTAGCATCCTTGCTGAGACGGTTGAGGCAAAGAAGATAGAGAAAGTGGTGGCACCTGTAAAGAACCTCTTCGGAGCCATCTTCTTCGTATCTGTCGGAATGTTGGTAGATGCACATATCATTGTTGACCAATGGCTGACGATTGTTGTCATTACGATAGCAATACTCCTGGGGCAAAGCATCTTCGGTACCTTTGGCTTTATGCTTTCCGGTCAGCCGTTGAAAACGGCGATGCGATGCGGTTTCTCTATGGCACAGATAGGTGAGTTTGCCTTCATCATCGCTTCCCTTGGATTGTCTTTGCACGTATTGAGCGATTTCATATATCCTGTTGTGGTGACAGTATCTGTGGTCACTACATTCCTAACACCATATATGATACGCTTCGCAGTACCAGCTTATGAGAGTCTTGAGAAGCGCCTGCCTGAAAGTTGGATATCCTATATCAACCGCATCTCTGACATTGCACCGTCAGGACGCCATAATAATACAGGTGGTTATTGGAAGCCACTGCTCCGTCAGATGTGTGTCAACACTCTTATATACTCCTGTCTGACGATAGCCATTGTTACCTTCATGAGCACGTTCACGTTGCCCATTGCCCACCGTGTTTTTCCACCTCCATACGAATCGTGGGCAGACATCTTAGTGGGCGTTGTCACTCTGCTGCTGATGTCACCATTCCTGCGGGCTATGGTGATGAAAAAGAACAAGAGTGATGAATTCCGCGCCCTGTGGATGTCACGAGGTAACAGAGCTCCCCTGATGTTTACCATCTTTGTGCGCATCATCATTGCTATGGCATTCATCTTCTATGTCTGCTATATGGTGACAGAATTCAACTATGCCATTCTGATTTGCGTGGCACTGGGGTTGGTTATTCTCATGATAATGTCAAGATGGCTCAAGGCGAGCTCTATAAAGATGGAACGTCTCTTCATCCAGAATCTTCGTTCCAAAGACTATGCCCTGCGTGCCAGCGGTGCAAAAAGGCCATTGTTTGAGGGTCGTCTGCTCGATCGTGACATACACATTGCTGTCGTTGATGTTCCGCATAACTCTCTTTGGGGAGGTAAGATGTTGAAGGAACTGAATTTGGGTAACCGCTTTGGCGTTCACGTCAGTAGCATCATGCGTGGTTACAAGAAGATAAACATCCCTTCTGGCAGCAATATAGTATTTCCTCTCGACCAACTAAACGTCATCGGTAATGACGAACAGTTGGCAAAGCTCAATGCTGCCTTGCAACAGGAGGTTGAGCCAGAGACGTTGGACCTCGGCGGAAAGGATATGCAGTTGAAGCGGTTTGGCATTTCGCCAGACAGCCCGTTCGTCGGAAAGTCGCTCATCACGAGCCATCTGCGCGACAAATACAACTGTATGTTCATCGGCCTGGAAGAGGATGACGACAAACTCATAAACATCACACCACTCTATATGTTCCAACCCGCTGACATCATATGGGTTGTAGGCGAAGAGGACGACATCAAACGACTGGAACAGGAAATATAAATCATGCTCAACGAGGATAAGAATCTGAAGACATACTACTCTGTCAGGGAGGTTTCTGAGATGTTCGGTGTTTCAGACTCTACCCTGAGGTATTGGGAGACGGAGTTTCCCAACCTGAGGCCCCGTGTGGTGCAGTCGAGCAGGGTGCGTATGTATTCAGCCAAGGACCTTGAGGACTTAAAGAAGATATACAACCTTGTGAAGGTCAGGGGCTTTAAGCTCGCTGCCGCAAAGAAGATGTTGCAGGCCAACCCTTCCGGCGTCGACCGCACACAGGACATGATAGAAAAACTAACATCCATAAAAGAAGACCTGCTCAAGATAAAAGCAGCCCTTGACAATATAGTCTAAGGTCAAAATAATTTTCATTTATCAATAAAAAAAATGTATAGCGATCCAAAAGACTGTCTCTATTGTACTAATAACGAGACCCAAAAATCATTGATGATAGAAATCTGTCATCTTCGTGTTTCACGCGTATTCCTGTTCAAGGAGCAGACATATCATGGCCGTTGCCTCGTGGCATACGACAAGCATGTCAACGACCTCAACGAACTCTCTGACGAGGAGCGCAACAATTTCATGGCCGACGTAGCACAGACCACACGTGCCATGCAGAAGGTGTTTAATCCTGAGAAGATAAACTACGGAGCATTCTCCGACACTCTCTGCCACCTGCACTTCCATCTTGTGCCAAAGTATGTCGGCGGTCCTGACTATCCGGGTCTCTTCCGCATGAATCCGCAGGAGGTATATCTCTCCGACGCAGAGTATCAGGACATGATAGCGAAGATAAAAGATGCACTGTAATTACCCCATTCTATTCGAGAAAAACATCCATACCCTCGTATGGGGTACTGAGGCGTGGGAGGTTTCTGCCGTTCCCAGCAGCCCGTGCATCGTTGCTAATGGTCCGCTGAAGGGCCGCGACATCATCAGCGTCATCGACGAATATGGTCCCGACATCCTTGGCGATGCCGTGTATGAGGAGTTTGGCGGCAAGTTGCCGCTGCTGGTGAAATTCATCAATGCCAAGAAAGACCTCTCCATACAGGTGCATCCCGACGACCGCCTCGCCATGGAGCGCCATAAGTGTTTCGGCAAGACCGAGATGTGGTATATCATCTCTGCCAAGCCCGGGGCGTCTATCCTTGCCGGCTTTAAGGAAGAACTGTCGCCCGAGGAGTATAAGCGTCGCGTTGCCGACGGCACCATCGTCGATGCCCTGGCACGCCATGAGGTACATCCCGGCGACGTATTCTTCATTCCTGCCGGACGCGTGCATGCCATCTGCGGCGGCGTATATCTGGCAGAGGTGCAGCAGAGCAGCGACATCACCTACCGCCTCTACGACTACAACCGCCCGGGCCTCGACGGAAAACCGCGACAGCTGCATACGGAGCTGGCGGCCGATGCCATCAACTATCGCGTGGAGAAAGAGTACCGCACCTATTACGGCAATACCCTCGGCCACGCGGCGAAAGTCATCGACACGCCGTTCTTCGACGTCCGCGTGATGGACCTGGACAAACGCTCCCTTGCCGACAAACGACCGCTAATCTTTTCCGAAAAGTCATACGGATTCCATCGCAAGCTGAAGAAATACAATTCCTTTGTCATCTCGATGTGTATCAGCGGCAAATGCCAGATAACACTGCGCAACCCCGACCAGCCCATTCAGGTGCTCGGCAAGGGGGAACCTCTGCCCCACTCTGTCACCCTCTCGGCCGGTGAGAGTTGTCTCATCCCCGCCTGCTGTGCCGACTACGACATCATCCCCATCAGCCTTGACACCCGCATCCTCGAAACACACATTGACCGCAGGGAACGAGCCTGGTGGAGAAGGATATTAGGAAGTTAAGAGTTAAAAGTTAAGAGTTAAGAAAAGAGCGCAGCATGCTGATTGCATGCTGCGCTCTTTTCGGTCAAAGGTCAAGGGCTAACAGAAAATGTCCTTGGGAGCATCACTTTAGTGGTGAAGTAAGTGGTCGAACCCACTAATAACTAATCACTGACCACTACCTCCTTCCGAAGAGGTCTTTGATGCCGTCGATGTCGAAGGCGAGAGAGAAGCGGAGGGTCTGGTCAAGAGGATTGCTTGATGCTGTTGAGATGACATAGGCGGCATCCAGCGAGAAGGCACTCATCTTGAATCCGGCACCAACGGTGAAGTATTTACGGTTACCCTTTGTCTCAGCCTCGTCATGATAACCGGCGCGGACAGAAAAGCGATCGTTATAGCAATACTCGGCACCGACACTGAGCTGTATCTCCTTCATCTCTTCCTTGAAACCACCGGGGGCATCGCCGAAACTCTTGAAGATACCGGCAATGGAACCGACGTTGTAATAAACCTCGTCAGCATACTGGTCAATGTTCACGGCAGTGGTCTTACCCTCGGCAACAGCCTTGTTATACTGCTCCGTCGTAGGATAGGTAGGCACAAGGAGTTTGTTGACATCGGTGGCAATGGTGATGGTATTGTATTCGTCGATAGGCACCTTGAGAGATGCACCCAGACGCAGGTTCGTAGGAATGAACTCCGACCTGTCGGTACCCGTGAGATTCATCTTTGAACCGATGTTGCTGATATTGAAACCGAGGCCGAGCTGACACTCGCGCTTGCCGATGTTGATGTAGTTCTGATAGTATCCCGCAATGTCGGCAGCAAAGGCACCGGCCGTCTTCTTCTCCTCAGTAGAGCTGTAGGACATGTCTGAGAACATATACCTGACGGCAGCACCGAGAGAGAATTTCTCAGACAGCATCATGGAGTAGCCGGCATCAATACTCATCTCGTATGGCTTGATGGTCATGTCGTAGGTGTCGCTGGTGCCGCCTGACGAAGTATATACCTCACCGAGAGAGAAATAGTGAATAGAAGCCGAAACGGCGCTGTAGTCACCAATTCTGTAGTAACCCGACAGATATGCTATGTTCATGTCGTTGACGAGTTTGCGCAACCAAGGGGTATAGTTGAGCTGAACGCCTGCCCTCGAGATAGCAAACGGATACTTGGCAGGGTTCCAGTATTGCGACGACACATCGGCATCAGTAGCAACACCCACATCACCCATACCGCCGGCACGAGCATCAGGAGCGATATTCTGACTCACCATAGCCGTATGCACAGGGTTAAAGAGGGTTTGCTTGTCCTGAGCATTAGCTGCCATCGTCAGCAGAAGGGCTGACAACAGAAAGAGGATTTTGATTTTGTTTATCATTTATTTCAGAATTATGTTGTTGTTCGTCATTAATATCCTATCAGGAGTTTCTTTGTCTTTGAGACATATTTTGACTTGTCGCACGAGATTCTTACACGATAGAGGTACATGCCCTGCGAGAGGCCGGACGCAATCCACTTGTAGTATGTTGTAGGCTTGGTGGCAGAGAAGGTATCGCTCCACTGCAGCTGGCCCACGATGCGGCCCGTCATGTCAATGATGTCGATGTTCACCTCTGCCTCAGAACCTTGCAGGTCGTGGGTAACGTAGAATGTAACGTTCTCGCCCGTCTTAGCAGGATTTGGTGACACCATGACATCGGCAATAGTCGGTTCAAAGCCCTTCACGACATTGAAGTCGAGAGATATCTGGCTGGTATTGTTGAGCACATCCCAAGCACGGAAAGTGAGCGAATGTTTGCCCAAAGAGAGGTTTGGCAATACAAACCACGTAGAACCAGAGGTATAGCTGTCGTCAGCAAAGGTGAAGTTGTCGTTAAGGTTATAGGTCATCTCGGCACTGCCGTCAACGATGAGTTCCATATAGTGTCCCAGTGATGACTCTGCAACGTTTATGCCGTCAGCATCGTTTATCTCTGCCACGAAGAACGGCGTACGGCCTACACTGCCGCCATTGACAAACGACGGAGTATTCAGGTAGGAATGAATGGCAGGGCCGATAGAGTCATTCACCGCAGCCTCAACGCCGTAAGGATACATCGATGTATCGTGCCCGTTGGCTGATACCTTATTGTTCTCGTCCAAAGCATGGAGCACCATCAGGCCGTTGGTATTCTCGTCATAGATATCCTTCGGAACACGGAAGGTGAAACGGAACTGTCCGCCGGTGACTGTCGTAGTACCCATGAAGATGTTGGAGTCGTAGTCGTCATACTGGAAACGTGTATCAGAATCGGCTTGTCCGCGACAAACGATGGTCTGCTTGGCATCCTTCACAGTGCTGTGGAGTTTGCCGTTAAAGTTTGGTGCCATCTGACCGTCAAGCGTCTCAATGTGTCCCTCGACAGTAACAGTGCTGAGGGCCTTCGTCTGTATCGGGTTACCGGCAGCAATGCCGTTTATCTTATCGACCTTTACATTATATGTCGGTATGGCAAGCGACATGGCAGGGTCGCCAAGGAGGGCGTAGTGGTGTTTGTTGACCGTGAGGTCTGAACCAGTCTTAACCAACTGATTCTTTGCACGACGCTGTACCTCACCAAGCGTCAATGGCTTGCCATTGCTGTCATAGGCAAACAGATTGTCCATCATGTATTTGTCTATCTTCGCATTGTATGTCTCATATACCGCACGGGCAGCACCATAGGAGGCAATGGCACCACCATCCTTGTTCAGCAACAATTCCTCGCCGAGAGTACTATGGGTATAGTCGTAAGGCATCGTCTCACAGGCGGCCATAATCCACAACGAATAGTTCTCACCCTTGAATTTCTTCACATCATCGAGCATCAGTATCTTCTCATGACTTAACTGATTCCACGAACCGTGACCGCCATAGTTCATAATGAGCTGGCCATCGTTCTGCAACTGCTTGATAAGAGTCTCGACTACGGGATACCTGTTGCCGGTAGAAGTTTTCTTCATGACGTAGGCATCGGCCATAATCTTCGTCACATTATATCCGCCTCGGGCTATCATCTCGTCCGCCAAGTCGTTGATAAACTTCATGTGGCTGTTCTCGTCACCGTCATCACCAATGAAGGTTACGCCGTTCTGCCAACTGCCTGACGGAGATTTCTCAACGTAATCGACAATCTTATCGACAACTTGCTTTGCTTCAGCATCGGTGGTAACAGGAATGCGCCCTACTCCACAATCCATCTGCATATTTGTCTGCACAATGCCGTCGGCATTTACTGTCATACCATCCTGCAATATGGCAATGAAGTCATCGATAGGCACCGCCCTCGTCTTGTCGTAGGAATTATATGTCTCATAGACAAGGAGGTAATCGTCAACAAAATAGTCTCCCGTAATGGTCTTCATCCTGTTATCCCACATACAGTCGCCCAGCAGAAGGACATTCTTCACACCGCCGTCGCTGCCCTTGTCGTAGAACATCTTCAGGTAACGGCGATAGGCAGACACGTCAGGCGTGCCGCTGGAGAACTCATTATATAATTCGTTTGCAGGAACAATACGGTATGTCATGCCGTCGTGTGTGGCATGAAGGTCACCAAGGCGCTTCGCCTGATTGTATAGTTTCTTTGATGTCGGAATGATGATGACGTAATCCACAGCCTCGTCAGCATGGTGGTTCTGGTTTGACACATTTTCCACATACTCTGCTGCAGGCAAGCTGCTACTAAGAGCATAGGACTTCGGATTGCTGAATGTAGCCAGTATATAATCGATTCTTATCGGACCACCGCTATTGCACGCCACAGTGACAGGCAACGTACCAGAGCCACTACAAGTAAGCGTAACGGTACTGAACATTGTTACATGCTCACTGGAGCTTGTCCTGATGTTACCGCTCTTACTTGCCTCCCCTGCGGAAACAATATAACCCGCATTTGTTGCCGTAAGGACAGCTGTAATGGTAACTGTACCAGCATTTTCCGGCACTGAAAGGTTTATAATCTTTGCCTTCCCTGTTGTCAATTCTTCCGCTTCCACCAGTTCACGGCCCATCTCATGCCACGCATAGCCATCACTCTCGTACAAATCATGATAGGCAACAGCGTTTGCAGCAGCACTACTGAGCAATTCTGCCTCGGAGCACTCCTTTCTTGCGCCGTCTGTCTGGGTGATGAAATAATATCCGTAGTCGGAATATGGATTCCTGGTGCGTGTCGTTACAGTGTTGTCGGTATATGATACAGGACCGTAGGCATAGAAGTAAAGTTGTCCGTCTTTTGGGCACACTGCCACTTCTGGCAAATCATCATGTGCCGCAATCCACTCCTGTGTCAGCTGCTCTGGCACCAAAGCGCCACCAAAGCCATAGACCTTCACCTTTGAGATATCGGAGAATCCTGCCTGTGAGATAACATCGGACGTCAGGCGACAGATGCCTGTCTCGCTGACACGAATCTTTGCCCATGTGCCTGAGGCTAATACCGACGATGAAGAATATGACGATGCTGTCGTCGTCAATGCAGAGGCACGCGTTGCCGACCTTGCTGCATTCTGGGAAACGCCGGAATTACGAGATGCTACGCTCCACTGCGGGATGTAATCGGTAACCTCGTACAATCTCCCGTCGCGCTCAACAATAGGATTGAAAGAAGCACGCAAAACGGACTCCTTTCTATCTGTAAAAACGTCATAACTGACAGCCGGGCGTTCAGGAAGTATAATATTCTCTCTCTGCATCTTTTTGCGATATTTTCGTGCAGCCTTGCGTTTCAAAGGAGTATAGTCAGGATAAAGGATTCGCATAGTGTAAGTGGAATCCTTATAATTTCCAGACAAGTGAAGGAACTCATTCTTGGGTTCGTCCATCTCCTTGCTCGTCAGCTTATACAAATCTTGCGCCGACACCATAATTGGCATCATCAGCAAAAGAAATATAATACGTTTTATCTGCACCAGAAATCTAAAATCTTCTTTTCGTTTATGAATCCCTCGATGTGGTCATCTGGCTTTACAGGGCCTACTCCCACTGGGGTTCCGGTATATATCATATCTCCCGTCTTGAGAGTGAAGTATTGCGATATGTAGCTTATCAGACGGTCAATAGAGCAAAGCATCTCAACAGTATTTCCTTTCTGTTTCAGTTCTCCGTTCATCAGCATTGAGAATTCCACTGCCGGACGTTCCTTTCCCTTCATTTGCTGTTCGTTCAGCACACTCTCCTTGGGAATCCACTCTCCTATCACTGCTGCTCCGTCAAACCCTTTCGCTATTTCCCAGGGCTGTCCCTCTTCTCGAAGCGCCTTCTGCATGTCACGCGCCGTGAAATCTATTCCAACAGTGAAGGCATCATAGTAGCGATGTGCAAACTGCTCCGGAATACTCTTGCCAAGGCGACAGATACGCACCACGACCTCTGTTTCATAGTCTATACGCCCCATGAAGTCAGGCACGAAGAACGGTTTTCCGTCTTTCAGCAACGAAGAATCGGCTTTCGTGAAGATGACAGGGTTGCGTTCCGTGTCATTATCTGAAGAGCCAACTCCCTTTTGTAATAACGCAGTTTTTATCTCTTTATTGTGCTGAGCATAGTTCATGCCCACAGCGAATATCTTCATTTTAATTTTATTAAGTTTTATTTCTCACTTTCACTCCCCCCTCTTCACTCCCCTACAAAAAAAAACGCGCCAGCGCCCCAAGGCACTGACGCATCTATTATCGTAATAATCCTTTTCTTAATCTGCCTGCAGAGAGAATCTCTTGAATGCAGTAACAGTCAAATCCTTGTCAGTTGACTTCAGATAATCTGTAACAGTCATCTTTGAGTCCTGGATGAACTCCTGGTTGAGCAGACAAGCCTCCTTGTAGAACTTGTTGATACGTCCGTTAACGATACCCTCAAGCATCTGTTCAGGAATACTTGCAGCCTTCTCAGCAGAAACAGTAGCAATGATTTCCTTTGCCTTAGCAACGTCCTCAGCTGTAATCCATCCCTTAGCCATGTTAGACTCCATGTGATCCTCAGAGTCAACGTGTGCTGGGTTGATGCCAGCCTTCTTCAAAGCGTTGTCAACAGCCTTCTGTACCTGCTCCTGCTTTGTCTTCTCACGAGCAACAGTCTTCTCCTCTTCAATGATTTTTGGATCAACGTCTGCCTCGCTGAGGGCTACTGGCTTCATAGCTGCTACCTGCATAGCAACAGCGTGTGCCTGCTCCTCTGCTGGCTTGTTGGTCTGTACCATTGTGCAGAGAGTATTCTTGTTCATGTGGTTGTAGCAAGAAACATTCTCACCCTCGAGGTAGAGGTATCCGTCCAGTTCCATCTTCTCACCTGTTACACCAGATCTCTCTGTAATAGCAGCAGCAACAGTCTGGCCGTTAGCAAGTGTCAGGTTATTAACCTCATCGATGCTCTTAGCCTTCGCAGCAACAGCAGCATCGAGGATATCCTGTGTCAACTTTATGTAGTCAGCACCGTTAGCAACGAAGTCAGTTTCACACTTCAGAGCGATAATTGCACTGAATCCGTTTGCGCTCTTAACGAGTACACAACCATTTGATGTCTCACGATCACTACGCTTCGCAGCGATTGCCTGACCACGCTCACGGAGGATTTCCTTTGCACGATCCATATCGCCGTCAGCTTCTGTCAGAGCCTTTTTCACGTCAGCAAGACCAGCGCCTGTCATAGCACGCAGAGTCTTGATGCTTTCCATTGTTATAGCCATTGTAATAACTAATTTTTAAAGTGAAATAATTAAATGCAGAGAGCAGATTACTCAGCTACCTCTGCCTTCTCTTCTGCTGCCTCAGCCTCTTCAGCAGCCTTCTTTGCAGACTTTTTTGTTGCCTTCTTTGCAGGCTCTTCTTCATCGTCAGCAGGAGCAGCAGCCTCAGCAACCTTCTCTACCTTCTTGACACGTGGCTTATCCTCCTGCTCAGCAGCAGCCTTTTCGTCAGCCTTCTCAGCCTTACGCTCTGCGAGACCCTCATTGATAGCGTCGCACATTGCATTGAGGATTACCTCTACAGAATCCTTTGCGTCATCGTTTGCTGGGATAGCATAGTCAACGTCGTTAGGATTTGTGTTGGTGTCAGTGATTGCAAATACAGGGATATTAAGACGATGAGCCTCCTTAACAGCGATGTGCTCCTTCTCGATATCAACGATGAAGAGTGCTGATGGCAGACGTGTCAGGTCAACGATAGAACCGAGGTTCTTCTCCAACTTAGCACGCTGACGAGAAATCTGGAGCAACTCACGCTTTGAAAGGTTTGCAAAAGTACCGTCAGATGTCATCTTGTCGATGTTAGCCATCTTTTTGATAGCCTTACGTATTGTCTGGAAGTTTGTAAGCATACCACCAGCCCAACGCTCGTTAACGTATGGCATCTGTACGCTCTGTGCCTTCTCAGCAATAACGTCCTTTGCCTGCTTCTTTGTAGCAACAAAGAGAATCTTCTTACCTTGTTTTGCTATATTCTTCAGTGCTTCTGCAGCCTCATCAATCTTAACGACTGTCTTGTTAAGGTCAATGATATGGATGCCATTGCGTTCCATGAAGATGTATGGAGCCATTGCTGGATTCCATTTACGCTTGAGGTGTCCGAAATGACAACCTGCCTGAAGTAACTGTTCAAAATTTGTTCTTGACATAATGTTCTTTTTAAAATTGTTTACTTTCTTTTTTAATTGCTATTTTAAGCAACCAACACACTGGGTAGCCTACACATTATTATATACGCATAAGAGCGTGTGTAGAGTCTCAGGTGTTTAGATGCTAAACTAAGTCTGCTATTAACGCTTAGAGAACTGGAAGCGGCGACGTGCCTTTGGACGACCTGGCTTCTTACGTTCTACCTCACGTGCATCACGTGTCAGGAAGCCATGATCTTTGAGTTTCTTCTTATCTTCAGCGTCAACCTTAACCAGTGCGCGTGCAATAGCAAGTCTGAGAGCCTGAGACTGACCTGTAAAGCCACCGCCATCAAGGTTAGCCTTGATGTCATACTTTCCAGTTGCCTCAAGCAGCTCCAATGGCTGCTTTACAACGTACTGCAGGATAGCAGATGGGAAATATTCTGTTATATCTACCTTATTGATAGTTATCTTACCGGTGCCCTCTGACATATATACACGTGCAATAGCACTCTTGCGGCGACCGATTGCGTTTATTACTTCCATTGTATCTTACTTTGTGTTTATTTATACTGATTGATATCGATTGCCTTAGGCTTCTGAGCCTCTTGCTTGTGCTCAGCGCCCTCGTATATGTAGAGGTTATTCATCAGAGAACGTCCCAGTATGCCTTTTGGAAGCATACCCTTTACAGCGTGACGGAGCATCTTCTCAACGCCACCATTCTTCTTACGCAGTTCAGCAGGAGTATTGAAACGCTGACCACCAGGATAACCGGTGTAACGTGTGTAAACCTTATCGGTTTCTTTCTTACCTGTGAAGACTACCTTTTCTGCGTTAATTATAATAACATTGTCACCACAATCAACATGCGGAGTAAAGGTTGGCTTGTACTTACCACGAAGCAGTTTTGCCACTTTCGAAGCGAAACGTCCAACTACCTGATCAGTAGCATCAACAACGACCCACTCCTTCTTCGCTGTTTCCTTGTTGATGGAAATTGTCTTGTAACTTAAAGTGTTCATTCTTAAGTTTCTTTTAAAAATTACTTTATTAATATACATTCTTCGGAGTCGGATTCACTAACCGTAGGCGCGGCCAAACGCCGTACTATTAACACCTTCTCCAACGGGTGGGGCTCTAAGTGTACCCCAGCGGTTCTCTCGAAC